>JAYWDL010000210.1:0-5275 GCA_043779865.1 Polaromonas sp. | reverse complement strand
TGAATCGAGAAACTGCGCGTCAGCACGCTGGATGGGAAACTCGCTTTGGGCGCGGATTTGGCTAGCCGGACGATGGCCGTGTCCACCATGGCTGCGTTGAAGACTGGCACGCCACCAAAATCAATGACTTCTTCCACTGCCACTTCAGTGCAGAAAAAGCCGCGCAACTTCTCGCCATATCCGGCGCGCATCCATTTGTTGGATGTGATGTAGCTCAGGTGCCCGCCATCTTTCAACAGACGCACGCCACGCTCATAAAACAAACAATAAATGTCGGCCGTTAGCGCATAAGTTTTGAGTTTGGGAACTTGCGCAGACCACGCAGCCTTATGCGCTGCGCTGAACTTTTGAATCTGAACATAGGGCGGGTTCCCAATGACGACATCAAAACCATCGTCCAATGCGGGGCCAAACATCTTGCCGGGGTCAAAGAAGTCCGCCACGCTGTGGTGGTCGTAGGGGTTCCATGCGATGCGACGGTACACGTCCTCATTACCAAACGAGTCGTGCTTGAGTTCGTCAATGATCTTCTTGGTGAGTTCCCGGTCTTTCTTTTGCAGCGCCAGTTTGGCTTTACGGGTCTGAGCTGAAAAGTAACGGTGACGCACTTTTTCCAGCTCTTTTTCCAGTCGGATGGCCGTTTTGTTTTCAAACAGGCTGCGGTTTTTGGGTAGATTCAGACCCAACAGCGTATTGGCTGCGACAAATTTGGTTTCCAGATTGGGCAGGGGACGCACACCCAGATTGCGCGCCTTATCGTTGTGCGTGCGTTGGTCGCAAATCAACGAGATAAAAAAGCGCAGCTTTGAAATCTGGATGGCGATGGGCTGTATGTCGGCACCGTAAATGCAGTTCTCAATCAGGTACAGCTTGCGGCCATAGTCCAGCGCATTGTTGGCAAAGTCGTTGTTGATGGCTTGCACCGATGACGCACGGGCTTCAACGTCTTCAATTTCTTCGGCCTTGGCCACTTGGCGCTGCCGCCATTTTTCGTTGTGCGGGTCCAGCTTGCCCAAAATGAACACCAGCTTGTGCAAGATGCCCATGGGGTAGGCACCCGACCCACAAGCGGGGTCCAGGATGTTACAGGCGTTGATGGCGGTAATGAGTGCGTCAATCTCTGCCTCCGAAAAAGCGTGCTCTTTCTCGGTATAGGCAAACAGAATGTCCAACCCAGCCTTGGCATCAGCCGCCGTGGTGGCGGGCAAGGCTTTGACCAGGGCGTCCGCAAGATAGGCCTTGAGGGATTCGTCCACCATGTAGTCCACGATGGGGCGTGGCGTGTAAAACGAGCCGGTCTGGCGGCGGGCGTTGGTGCCGGTTTCAGGGTTGTAGCTGGCCAGCAGGTTTTCAAAGACGTTGCCCAGCAGTTCGGGGTCGAGGGCAATTTCTTGCTCTACCGGTGTGCTCTCTGCAATGGTGAACTTGTAACCGTGCAGGATGTGCAGTAGGCCGCGCACGCTGGCCTTTTTCTTTTTCGCATCGCCGAAGTCTTCGCTCAGGTCAACGATGTGGGGTTCAGCGAAAAACAGGCGATTCGGGACGATGGGCTGCTTTTTGGGGTTGCGTGAAAAGCCATCGGCATAACGCACTTTGCCGCTGTCGTCCTCAGTGTCAAGGCAGGCGAACAAGCCACCATTCAGAAATGGAATGTCCTCGAACAGACCCAGGGCCTGATCCGGCTGACGGAAGCATTTTTTGTAGCGGTAAAGAGTTTTCACGCCGTGCTGGTTCATGTTTTCATGAAAAGCACCATCTACAGCGAACTGCCTGACGGATTCGCCATCGGCATTCATGGGCTGGTTGAGCGTGGCAAAAAACAAGTTTTGCAGAATGGCGTGGTAGTAAGTGCTCTCATCATCGCCTACAGAATTCAAGGCGCGGGCAATTGCATCTTGGTCAAACAAATGATCTGGAATAAGGTCTTTTTCCTTGAGGAACCAGCAAAAAATCAGCCGCGTCAACAGGCGTATGACGCTGGTGGCGTTGCGTGTTTTTTCCTTGTCTTCTTCGGTACGTGTGGTGTCCTTATCGTCCAGATCAGACGGAAAGCTGACTTTCTTGCGTGCCCAAAAATACCAGTTGGACAGTTCTTCATAGAAGCGTTTGTTGAGCAGTTCAACATTGAATACGTCTTCCCACGCGGCATGAAGCTGGTCGAAGTTGCCGATGGGCTTCTTGCGTGCAGCAAGCTCTGCGGTAGAGAAGGACGCAAGAATATCCAGATGACCTGGATGGGGTTTGCTGATCGATATGTTCTGAATCAGCGTGACCTTGCCCAAGACATCTTTACTCTCATCGCGTTTGTTCTGCCTGCGGTTGATGACGGCAATAGACAAATTTCCGCCAACCTTGAACAGCACCATGACGGGCATGGGAAAAAGGCGGTTGATTTGACGGGTAATGGCGGCTAGCTTGCCCCGTGCGTAGTCTCCTGCATTGAGCTCAACCGCGAAGAACACGTAGGACTGAAGCAGGGAAGCTTTGACGGATGTGTCTTTAAACAAAGTTGCGTTGCGCGATAACTCCTCGTCGGTGAGCTGGAACAAAAGGTCAATGGATTGCCATTGCGACTTTTGCGCACGGGGATGGGCGAGTAAACCACTTGGGTCAAACTGCATGCAGAAATCTGCTACGGAATCAATTACAACTGTGCGGTCTGACTTGTAGCCTAAGGCTGCAAATAAAGCGAGCGCAGCATCGTTTAACGGCTTGTCAACGAATGCTTGAATAGCCTGTTGGATTTCTTTTTTCTGCTGTACGGTTGTCATTATTTGTTATTTTTGTTAGATGGCTCAGATAGAAAGTCATCATCAAGCGGGTCATCCGCAATCATTTTCAATAACGTTTCAATCTCTTGTTGACGCCGAAGCTCGTCAGCTTCACTTTTTTTGGGTTGGATTGTGATTTGGCCCGTAACTTCGTTTTGGCTTATCCAGACCTCACGCGTGTCCACATGAAACCCTGTAGGCAAAAGCACCACCTGAGTGGTGCCGACGTTGAAGACTTTGGCGGTTTTAATCATGAAAAGCTCCGGTTTATGGATGTGAGCAGGTTGCTACTTGATGATGAGCCAGGTGATCAGTTCAAAGTCGCTATTGTTTTTCACGGCCTTGGTGGCGTCCATGAGCTTGCCGCCCCGGCCGGTGAACAGGTTGGCGGCGTTTTTACGGGAGAACTGGGCCACGATGGCGGCCACGGTTTTGTCTAGCAGGGCTGAATAGGCGCTCATGTCTTGCCCGTGCTGGGTCTCCAGATCGAACAATTTGCACAAATCGGCATAGGGTTCAGTCTTTCCCTGGCACAGCGTCCGGAAGATGTCGAGCACCTGCTTGGGCGCGGTGAAGTTGTAGCGCACCGTGCCGTCAGCCTGCAGGTAAACCAGAAAGTAGGGGCTGAGCGGGTTAACGGCTTCATGCCCTTGCGCGGGCGGGTGTTGCTGGCGCAGGCAGTAAATGACGCCGGGCTTGACGCCTGCGTGTTCTGCGTTGGCGGGCACGACGCCATACAGGCCGTAGGGCGCTTCTTCGAGCTTGCTGTGGTTGGCTTGCAGGTAGTTGCTCAGGTCCATGCGGAAGTCGTCCAGCGTGAACTCGTTCAGGGCCACGGATTCGTTGAAGTCTTCCAGGTCCAGCACCTCGTCTTTCAGGCGCATGAGCTGCTTGTCGCGGTATTTCAGATCCTGGTGAATCAGCTCTTCCAGTTCGCTGTTGGTCAGCACGTTGTCCTCGTTGGTGGCGGAAATGTCCACCAGGGCCATTCGGGCTTCCACGCGGTTTTTAAGGTTGAGGTATTTGTTCAGGTCGGGCGTGGGCCAGAAGTTGACGAGTTGAATGGTGTCGTTCAGGCTGCCGATGCGGTCAATCCGGCCAAAGCGCTGGATGATTCGCACGGGGTTCCAGTGAATGTCGTAGTTGACGAGCAGGTCGCAGTCTTGCAGATTCTGGCCTTCAGAGATGCAGTCGGTGGCGATCAGGATGTCAATCTCGCCATCCTGCAGCATCTTGGGCATTTTGTTGCGCTGCTTGGCGCGGGGTGCGAAGTTGGTCAGGATCTGGTTGAAGTCTGCGGCGCCAAAGGTGCTGCGGTTGGGGCGTGCGCCGCCGGACACCAGGGCGATATGGACTTTGAGCGCCTGTGTGGCCCAGCTTTCAAGCTGTTCATACAGATAGGCGGCGGTGTCGGCAAAGGCGCAAAAAACGATGATCTTGCGGTTAATTTCGCCTTGGCGGTTAGTGCCGGGCTGGGTGACTTTGGCCTGGATCATGGTTTTGAGCGCTTCCAGCTTGGCATCGCGCTCGGGGCTGACGCCGCCCGCACTTTCCGCCAGCATGGACAGTTGCCGCTTGTCGGCGGCCAGGTCTGCCAGCCAGCGATCCACGTCCATGTGCTCCATGCGGTATTTGAGGGTGCCGACCTCGAAGGCTTCGCGCAGTTCTTCGTCTTCTTCGGCTTCCATCAGGAAAAGGGTGGCTTGCAGGTCTTCGGCTTTGCCGTCGCGCAGCTTTTTGTAGCCGCTCAAACGCTCTTCCAGGTCTTCAATCTTGCCCACAGTGCGTTCCATGGTGATGGCAAATGATTTGACCGAACTTTCCAGCCGTTTGAGGAAGTTGACCTTCATCATGCCGATCAAAAACTGTTCGCGCTTTTCCTGGCTGAAGTTGCGCACATTGGCTTCGCCCTGGTATTGATCCTTGAACTGATCCCGCACATAGGTGGACGGCTTGAACAAGGAAAGCTGATATTTGTTGATCTCTTCATTCAACTTGTCGTAGGTGGGGAAACGGTGTTTTTTGTCAATATCCGAGTACACCGATACCGGCTTGGCCCGCTTGGGGAACTGGCCGATTTCTGCCATCGAGGTGCGGTAATGCTTCTGGATGTGCTTGCGGGAACGGGCAATGGTCAGTTCGTCGAGCAGGGTGAAAAAGCCTGCGGGCAGGCGGTCCAGCAAGTCTTTGGAGTTGCGCTCGCCCGTGTGTTTGGCCCATTCGCTAAAGGTTTTTTGCGCGGTATTGAGCGTTTGCCTGATGCTGGCAATGCCGGTGCTTTGCACGAAAGCATGGTCTTGCCCTTCTGACACCAGGTAAAGCTGGTTGCGCAGGTCTTTCAGGTCGTTGTTAACCGGCGTGGCTGAGAGCAGCATGACCTTGGTTTTGACGCCCTTCTGGATGATGTCTTGCAGCAAGCGCTCGTAGCGGCTTCTTTTAATGACATTGCCTTCTTCGTCGCGTTTGCCTTTGACGTTGTTGCGGAAGTTGTGCGATTCGTCGAT
>JAYWDL010000209.1:0-5281 GCA_043779865.1 Polaromonas sp. | reverse complement strand
TTTTGATAGCTTCTTACGCTTTATTCATAAAGTCTGAAGAACGATTTAAAGCACATGTGTGACGGGCAACTGACGACCAGCACCAGTCGTAGAGCCACGGGACCCTCGATGACTGCTTAAGACTGATGGCGGCTGTTGGGCTATCGAAAATGCTTGCGTGAAACCTGCCATACAGTTCTAGGACTTAGAATCACGATGCCTTTTCAAATACACGCCCGACCCCTTAAATTTTTCGCAATGTTAGTCCTGCCCTCGGAGGCCATCTAACACACGTTGTGACTCCACTGGCCTGAGGTCAGCGACAACGTAATATCCGACCTCCGGCAATAGAGAGCTAACTTCTGTATTCGACTCTATTTCCAGTACAACATTTTTTAACGAATGGGTCGGTTTGTTCTGGTTGATACTTGGAGCAATACTTCCAACGAATTTCGCTTCATGCGAACCAATAATTACCCGAGCTTCCTCGGTAGTAATGGATATTCCAGGACCCGATTGACTATTGGGTCGGGAACCGTCTTTCGCAAACCACATTGTTGGCATATTTATAACCTCTTTTTGCCTGACGTTAATACACTTCGGGAAGTAGCTCTCTAGACCCTTGGACTGGAGGGGCACTTAAGGCAACCCTATCCGACACTGATTGCTTTCCCTTACCCCTTCAATGATCACAGGACAACGACATTATATCAAGCGGAGAGCTTTGGGCTCCCCTGCCACAAATTCTAATAATTATCTCAATGAACTATTCACAAGTGTGAATATTGGTGTTTTCCGACGACCTGTCGTCTTGCCTGTAGCTTGGGTTAGGCTATTTAACTCTTCTACCAAGCCGGCTAGTTGTCCTTTGTCGCTCATTTTAGTCATCTCACATTGGTAATGTTGAAAGATTTGTCCATGTAACAAGTAACGTAAAATTGGCCCCTAATGTCAGACCCGCTTACCTTAACTGAATACCCTCCATCAGTTGTATCTACTCCGGACCCGTTAAGCCCTGATAGGTAATCGAATTCCTTACCGTAGTTGAAGGACAAGGTCGAGGGGTTGGAGGATAGTCTTCTTATTGAGTTTTGGCAACTTTCTCTTGTGCGGTCAACAATGGCCTGCGACTCGCCTTTTCCTTTTAGATAATCCCTCCTCTTATTTCTCTCAAGACAAAGGTAGTAGTTGTCTACTGCCTTTTTCTGGGAACCATTGAAGATAGACCCTAGAAGACCTGGCGCCTCCGGCTGTGGCCCGCAATTTTCTTTAACACCTAGAGCTTCCCTTTCTCTTGCCTCCTCAAACGCGGTGAATGCCCCTGCCGAGGCAAATTTGACGCTTAGGATTACTACTACTATACCCAGCACTCGACTAAGACTCATTTAATTAACTCCTCTAATCTTTTATACAATTGTGAAAATTTAGTAAGAGGTGGAGATGCTGAAACGCATCAAAATTATGAAGGCTATTATTTCACCTTCATCAGCCAGAAACCTGACCTTGACATTGCAATTAGGTTTGCCAGTTCTATCACTATTGGCCCCTGCATGGCGACCTCCCCGTAGTCAAAGGGACGCAAATGGGCTTGTCATGAAGCGGGCATTGTCCAACGACAGCATACGCTGCACAGCAGCCGGTCGCAGCAAAGTTACCAAAGTCGGCAAAGGACCCAACCCGGCAATGCCGCGGTGGCAGTCAGCGCATTGGGGCATAAACATAAGCTATGGTTTACAGGCGTCAAAGACGGGGCAGGACACGCGCAATGCCTCCATTTTCCTGACCAGGTGCGCACGGAATAGCCCGCAGGCGACAGTTTCAGCATCATTCAGGCCTCCAGCGCAGGCAGGACGTGCGCAAGCAGCTAGTAAATCAATAGCAATCAACCCGCCACCAGCCGCCCATCGACCAGCTCAATAATCCGGTCGCAGCGCGCCGCCAGGCGCGGGTCGTGGGTGACGATCAGGCAGGCGCTGCCGTGGTCGCGGTTGAACTCGCGCAGCAGGCCAAACACCTCGTCGGCCGACACGGTGTCGAGGTTGCCGGTCGGCTCGTCGGCCAGGATCAGGCGCGGCCGCAGCGACAGCGCCCGCGCAATCGCCACGCGCTGCTGCATGCCGCCCGACAGCTCGCCGGGGCGCTTGTATTCAGCGCCCTTCAGGCCGACGCGCGCCAGCAGTTCTCTAGCATTGGCTTCGGCTTCCAGCGTAGCGGTGCCGTGGGCAATGATGGACGGCATCAGCACGTTTTCCAGCGCGGTAAAGGCGGGCAGCAGGTGGTGAAACTGGAACACGAAGCCGATGGTGGCGCCGCGCAGTTGCGTCAGCCCGGCATCGTCGAGCGACCGGGTTGGCTGACCGGCGATTTCAAGGGTGCCGGAAGTCGGCCGTTCCAGCAGGCCGATGATGTTGAGCAGCGTGCTTTTGCCCGAACCCGATGGGCCCTTGAGGGCGACGAATTCGGCTTGCTGCAGGGCGAGTGAAATGCCGTGCAGCACTTCAGTTTCAACCTCCGTGCCGACGTTGTAGCTGCGGCGGATGTCGCTCAGGCGCAGGATGGGGTCGTGAAGGCTCGCGGCGTTAGGGATGTTCATGGGTTCAACTGCATCAACTGCGAATCGCCTGCACCGGGTCCATGCGCGCAGCGCTACGGGCCGGAATCGCCGCCGCCGCCAGGCCGACGCCGCAGGCCACCACCGAGGCCAGCAGTACCAGCATCGGGTCCAGCTGCGCGGAAAACAGCGGGCTGCCGTCGGGGCTTTTGAAGACGTGCGAAAACACCACCAGCAGGCCGAACGCCAGCGCCGAGCCAAACACCGAACCCGCCAGCCCGACCAGGCCGCCCTGCAGCAAAAACACCGTCATGATGCGCCGCCTTCCTGCGCCCATGGCGCGCAGGATGCCGATTTCGCGCTGCTTTTGCACCACGCTGACCACCAGCACGCTGGAAATACCCAGCGCCACGATGATGATCACAAAACTGCGGATCAGGTTGTTCGACACGGTCTGGTTGCTCAGGGCATTGAGCAGGCCCGAGTTGGTCTGCATCCAGCTGTCCACCGTCAGACCGGTCTGGGCCCGCAAGGCATCGGCGACCTGATTGGCGCTGAACAGGTCTTTCACCGTAAGGTCGATATTGGACACGCCGCCGGGCAAATCCAGTAGCGTCTGCGCCAGTTTGAGCGTGACAAACACCCAGCGCCGGTTCAGGTCGCGGTTACCCATGTCGAACAGGCCGGTGATGTCCAGCGTTTCGCTGCGGCCGTCGGCGCTGGTGACGCGCAGCTTGTCGCCCACGCTCACGCCCAGATCCTGCGCCAGGTCGGTGCCGATCAGCGCGCCGGTGCCGGTCACGTCGAAGCGGCCGCGCGTCATGTAGTTGTCCATGCGCACCACCTGGCGGTAGGCGTCGGGCTGCACGCCCAGCAGCGCCACGCTCTTGCTGCTGTTGCCGCGCGCCGCAAAGGCCGGGCCGCTGACCACCGGCGACACCGCCAGCACGCCCGGCGTGGCTGCGGCCAGCGCCGCGATGCGCTCCCACTGGTCCACCGAGCGCAGGCGCTGCGCGCGCGGCTGCACCACGGCGGCCACGGAACGGTCAGCGCTGGGCGTGATGACGCGCTGCGTGAGCTCTTCGAGCGGCCGGATCACCACATGCGCCTGCGAGCCCATGACACGGTCGATGATGGTGGCTTGCAGCTGGTTGATGAGCTGCGTCAGAAAGATGATGACCGCCACGCCGCCGGTGACGCCGGCCAGAATCAGCACGCTCTGCATCCGGCCTTCGCGCAGAAAGCGCAGCGCCACCAGCAGCTCGAACGGCATCCAGCGGGTCCAGGAACTGAGGGCGGGGCGCTTGTGGGTGAAGTACATGGCAGGCGGTGCGAATGGTGAGAAAAAAGGCTAGCGCGAAATGAAAGATGGCACTTCCATGCCTTTGCCGGGCGTCACGGCCGGTCCGGGTCGAACGCGGTCGCCGGGGCTGGCTTTTTCAGTCTGCGGAATGACCTGGTCGCCCTCTTTCAGGCCCTGCAGGATTTCCACCGAACCGACGCCGCGCAGGCCCAGCCTGACCGGCACGCGCACCGCACGGCCGTCCTGCAAGGCTAGCACCCACGGCGCTTCGCGGTCGGCATCGCGCACCGCGCCTGACGGCAATACCAGCGCATCATTTTTGGTGCCGCCCACGAGTTCGACCGACACGGTCATGTCGGGCCGCAAAAACACCGGCGGATTCGGCACCGCCAGGCGCACCTCCACCGTGCCGCGCTGCGGATCGACCGCCGGGGCGATGTAATTCAGTTGCGCCTCAAACGACTGGCCGGGGTAGGCATCGGCCACCGCCCGGGCCGGCATGCCGGGCGTGAGCAGGCGAAGATTTTTTTCATCGACATTGGCATCAATGCGCGTGCCGCCCTGCGCTGCCAGCGTCAGCAGCACACGGCCGGGCTGGGCCATGCTGCCGGGCTCGACGGTGCGCGTCAGCACGATGGCATCGACCGGGCTGGTGATGGTCAGCCGCGACAGCCGCGCCTCGGCTATTGCGACCGCCGCTGCGGCCTGATCGACGCGCGACGCGGCCAGCACGCGCTCAACGCCGCTGGGCTGGTTGGCCTGGGCCTGCACGCGGGCCGATTGCAGCGCGCTGCGCGCCGTGTCCAGGGCGCGCTGGGCGTCATCGAGCTTTTGCTGCGAAAAGAAACCCTGCGCCACCAGGTCGCTGGCGCGCTGGTGTTCGCGCTCGGCAGAGGTGAAAGCCGCTTTGGCCTGCACCACGGCCTGCGAGGCGACGGGCGCGGCCACCGTGGCCTGCTGGGTGGCGCGGCCGCGCGCCTCAAGCAGCGCGGCCCTGGCCTGCTGCAGACCAGCGCGGGCTTCGGCGTCGGACAGACGCAGCAGGACATCGCCGGCCTTGACGCGGTCGCCCTCGCGGACCCGCACCTCCAGCACCGTGGCGGTGACTTCCGCGCCAATATCCATGCGCGCCGGCGCATTGAGCCGCCCGGTCGCCACCACCGATTGAACGATGCCTGTGCGCGCTACCGGCACCAGCTGCACCGGCGCAGCGCGCCGGCTGGCCAGCACCGCTACGCCGACCACGACGAGCAACAACACCGCAGCAGCACCCCATTTGACAAGAGGTTTCATGGCATGAGCGTAGCAGGTCAGAGAGGCCCAATCGGAAAAGCTCAAGCCGCTTTTTCTCACGAAAGCGGCCCCGCCAGCCTCCTACAGCTCATCGGCAAAGCCACCGACAACCGGCCTGCGCGAGTGCGCGTAAATTAACGGCAATCACTTCTTCC
>JAYWDL010000208.1:0-5296 GCA_043779865.1 Polaromonas sp. | reverse complement strand
CTGGATCATGCAGACTAACCTTCCACCATCTTCGTCTTTCCTGGCTCGCATGGCCAAAAATCTGTCCAGCTCCGCTTCGGCGGTCTTGACGTCATCCTGAAATTGTTCCAGCGGGCTCCTCGCCGCCCGATCAAAGGACCGCAGATCCTCGGCTAGTCCGTCGACCAGGCGCGCCTGCGCCCTTTGATCTTGCAGCGGCGCGGCACCCTTGCGAGTTCGCACGCAGCCGATCATTTGATTGGCCAGCGTTCGGGCAGCCAGCAGCTCGCCCAAGATGACGGCACGTGTCCGGGCAGGAGGTGGGGCCATGGTCAGCAAGAAATCAAGGGGGTCTTCCATTTACTCCCCCTCGCCTTGGCCGCGCTGGCGCGGCGCATGTACATGTACTTCGCCCCAGCCTGCGCTGCTGCTGCCCTGGCGCTCATTGGCGGCCAGCGCGAAGCCGCCCGCAACCGCATCCGCGCCTTTCTCGGCGCTGCAAAAAAATGGGCCTGATGGCGGAATTTGGTCGAACGAAACGAATGCGCTGCACACTGACAGCTGCTGCGCCCATTCGAATTTTGAAGTGACCACCTTCCCGGCCAGTCCAGCTGGAGTGCGGGGCTGGTCCTTCGGCAGGACAATAAAAACCGATTTGGGGCAACGGTAGCAGGCATGGTCGACCGCCAATTTTTCGATGTTGTAGCGCAGGCACGCCGCTGCGCCGGCCGTGCCGTCAATTTCTGCATTATCGTTTGTCGATTCCACTTCCTCCATCGCGGTCAGCATCTGATCTATCTGTTTTGCTATCATATTTACCTTCTTGGTTTAAAATCACCCTTTCGGGCGGGACGGGGACTGAATCACTTGCTGTTGGCGCTGTTGCTCGATGGCTTGGCGCTGGAATTGAATTTGTTGCTCTTGCGTTTGGAGCGCCTGGCGATTGCTGTCGAGGCGCTCATTTACTTTGGACAGGCTCAGATTTCGGTCGATTGAGCTGCCGGCCAGCCACTCTGCAACCCCTACTTTGCGAAACAAAATACCTGCCACCTTCCCGTTTTTTTCGGCGGTTTTGACCTCGATTTGGGCTGCCTGGAGGGCGGCCGAGAATTGCTCCGGGCTGGTCGATCCGGCCAGGGCGTGGGCAATCACATTTGGATCAATGAATGGGTCAGGACTGCCCTGGCGGGCTGCTCGGCGCTGGGCGCTGACGACTCGATCACTGGTCGGCGCGGGGGCGGTTTGGCGCTCGGTCGGCTGGTCGGCAACCTGAATGCCCATTACTTGCTCAACCTCCCTGCAGGCCTGGCGCCAGGCCCATCGGTTGTTCGACATCGACACCAGCTTGCCGTTGTTTTTCGCTCGTGAAAACACTAAATGGACGTGGTCGTGATCCGTGTTTTGGTGTCGGGTCGCGACGTAATCCACGTCCTCGGCGCCAATTTTTTTCAAAAATAGTTGACAAGCTTTGGCCCACTGAGCTGAGGTCAGCTCGGCATTGACGGCCCTGCTTAAGCTAATATGGACCGTCATGTTTTTTTTTGCACGCGCGGGTGCCTGGCCTCGTTTAAGGACCACTCTTCCACCCGCTCGGTGGCCGTCCGGCCAAGCATGTTTGAAGCCACGAATTCAGCGTCTTTTGACTTCTCTGCGTAGCGGTCACCGGCTACTCCGCCCGCATGAATTTTGATCAGCAGACCGACTTGTCGGCCGCTTTTTTTCCAGCTGCCCTGGCCGCGCGTGGCGCGGGCACCCGTGAAAATTCGAAGCGACTTTCGACCCCCGCGCGCCGTTTGCTCGCGCAATCGCCGGGCTTTGGATTCGTGTTCGCGATCGCGCTGGCGCTGGGCTGAGGCTTGACTTATCGGCATGTTCAGACCTCCGGCAAGGCTGCCTGGAGGGCCTGCAGCACCTCGCGCCAGGTCTCATTTGTGGGCACTTGACCTTCATTGATTGGCCGCGCCAGTCGCTCATTGAGCGCCTGGGCAGGCTCTGAAAGCGCAGCCAAGACAATGACTACTTGGGTGTTTTCGATGTTGCCCGCCTTGACCTGTAGCCCAACTTTTCTAGCCCGACTTGAGAGCATCTGCAAGTGGCCAGTCGCGCCGCTAAGGCGGCCGAGCGGCGAATCAGTGGCCGCACAATGACCGTCCAACTGACTCAAATTCGCTACACAGGAATGACAGAGCTTGAGCAACTGGCTGGCCTCATTTGACATGTCAGCCGGCACGGGCGGGGCCTTTGAAGGCGTCCGGCCAAGAACCAATTCGCGGCAGAGCACGGCGACCGGCACACGCGCGGCATGTGCTTGGTCGGCCAGCCGCTGAGCATCATCTGGCTGGAATCGCAGCGTGATCTGAACCAGTTTTTTGTCTGGATTTTGTTTTGGATTTATCAGCAATTTAACTCCTTTAAATTTCACATTCGCAAATGGTGTTCGGTCGCGCCCGCAGGGTGCGCCGACTGGGTCCGGGCGAAGCCTGGCAGGCATCGACAGAGGCTAAGAGTCGAAGACTCTTAGCCTCTGTCGATATAGCCTGCATACCTCCTTCAAACCCAAACCCAAATCCAAAACACATCGAAAACACCATGCCCCGATGATCAACTAGAACGCTCATTTGTCACCCACCAATACCTAACCGATACCTAACTGAATGGACTGCAAGATGTTCATGAAGGCGCATTCGGAAGGAGACTTGCGGCGCGTGAAATCGCGCAGCAAAATCAAAAGGAATGAAAAAATGGCAACAAAACAAATGCTGGATTGCATGCAGATCGAAAAGCTGAAGACTGAGCTCGGCGATGCGCCAGTACCGGCCCGCAAGTTGACAGTAAAGGAGACAGTTATGGCGTTAGTACCAAGCCTGCGCGACGCGCAGGCCCGGGGACACACAATTGAATCGCTGGTTGCCGTATTGGCCGGGCAGGGCCTCACAATTTCGGCGCGGTCGCTGGGGCAGATAACGCGGGTGAAAACGGCGACAGTGATGCCGGTGGCCACACGTAAAAAGGTTCACTGACTGACACTCAGTTCGCCAGCGCGAACCCGCTGTATGAGCATGCGCGTTGTTTCCGGAGTAACCAAAAGGCCGACAGAATTACGAGTCCATCCAGACTCATGAACTGTCCATTGTTTGCTGGTGGCCGGGCATTGGATTGTGCAGCCAGCAGTCAGTCCAACAGACAATAGGTCCTCCTCCAGCGTGCGAGGTGGCCGCACTGCTGGCGCGCTAGCTGGCGGCTGTCCGGTGATCTCGCCCCTACTTGCCTTGGCCGCCATCTGAATCAACCAGGCGCCCTCATCCTTAATTTTCCCGGACGCGCTGCCAGCCGCATAGGATGCACGCAGAAACTCTAATTGCTGCATGCTGGCGCCCCGAGACTTTCTGTCTAAATCTTCAGCCCGAGGGCCATTCAAGCCCAGCATTTTTGACAACCTGGTAACTTCCCCTTGTGCTCTTTGGTCAACCTGATATTCACCACCACCACCAGCGCTGCGCGCGACTGCAGGTGGTGGTGGTTTTTTTGCTTTTGCTTTTTCAACGGTTCCGACTTCCGCATTTGTATTAATAGTCAGACCGCGCCCGTGATCCCCTCCTTCTCGTGGGATCACATGAGCGCCCGCGTGATCCCCTCCTTTTGGCGGGATCATCATTTCGCAGGGATCAGACGCGCCCGCGTGATCCCCTCCTTTTTCAGCCGCGTCAAAAATGGGTTTGAAGTCAAAGGTGAGAGTCCAGAGGGTTGATCTGTTCGACAGGAGCGTCTTGGTTTGAACCAGAATGCCGTTTTGCCGCAACTTTTCGCGCCAGTTAACCCATTTCTTATCACCCATTGAAAATGCCGTCCTGATCGATTTGACCGAGATTTGGCCCTGGTCCCGGTGCAGGACCCAGAACAGTAGCCCGCGCAAATTTGAGTTCAAGAACCAGCATCCAGCAATTGCTTGTTCGGCCGATTTAATTGAACGGCCGTGAATGTTTACTGCAGAGTGGTTGTATTTGTCCATGGCGCGCGCGATGAACTAACAATGAGGTTTCGTCAGGCACCTTGGGGCACAATCTCATCTGATCCCTTGCCAAGATCGTTTGCGAGAAAAGCACCTGCAGGAGGCCTTCCAAGGCCTCCTGTTAGCGTGTCGCTTCCTCCCCTTCCCCCATCTCCCTCAATGGTCTGCCAAGGCCAACTCCCTCACTGTTGGCCCACACGCGAAGCGATGGCAGGATAACCCACGCATCGCGGGTGCGGCGGCCGTCTGGCCCGACCCTCGTCAACCAGGTGATGCGACCGCGGGAATGGTCGTTGTAAATCGAGCCGAGGGCGCGGTGGATGTGCTGCTTAACCAAAGACAGTTTGACCATGTCTTTTCCCGCCGGGATAGTGGTGTCGCTCATGCTGCACCATCCTTTTTCTCCAGCGCAGCTTGGCGGGCCATTTGCTCGACCTTGGTCGGCCTCCCCAGTTTCTTCACAGCCGGGGTCGGCTGGCTAATCTGGGCCTCAAGCCATTCAAGCACTTTGTGCTCTAGCCAGAGTGCTTTCCTGCCCGTGGTCCTGATAGGCGGGGGTAGCCTCTCCGGTGACCGTGAAAGGTCGTTGCCGACCGTGAGCGGTGATTTCTTCAAATAAAACGCGAGGCCCTCAACGTCGAGGGTGCGAAATGCGGCCTGAGCCGCTGGGGATACTGATGTGGACACAGATTTCTCCTGTCACTGGCCGAGCGCGCAGCGCTCCGCCAGGGGCCTGCACGACGGCCGTGGATACAGAAGAATCCGATTGATACAACCCAGGTTTTAAACCGGGAGGAGTCCAGGGTCTCAGAGTGCTGGAGCCAAGGTAAGGCAAACGTGCTGCCGTGTTCCCATTTCCCTTTTGAAGGGGAAGCCCCGCTAATCCAAGCGGCTCATATTTTGGTGTTGAGCGTGGTCTTGCTTCGTCGGTTCTTGCAATCTCACGCCACCCTGCCAAGCTATCCCTGATCGGCGACTTACTTTTGCCTGGCGTCCTGAAGGACAGCGCGATGGTAGATCAACAAATGGCAACATTGCAACACTTTAGCCACCGTCACCATGCGTGTTGTCCCAAGACAACACTGTGGGAACCGTTTGAACCTGGGACTTTGGGACAATTTTGGGACATTGAATGTCCCAAATTATGTTGATCAACGGTTTGAGTGCGTTGCCCCTAGGGGGCTAACTCGTTGATTTTATTGGATATTTTGGTGCCGATTGTCGGAATCGAACTGACGACCTACCGCTTACAAGGCGGTTGCTCTACCAACTGAGCTAAATCGGCACATTTGTATTTTACAGGACACG
>JAYWDL010000207.1:0-14184 GCA_043779865.1 Polaromonas sp. | reverse complement strand
CACCACAACTGCTCCAGCCGCGCGATGCCGGCCAGCGTCGGATTGCCCGCGAAATACGCGCAGTTGATCGCGCCGACCGAAGCGCCCACCACGAAATCGGGCTGCACGCCGTATTCGACCAGTGCATGCAGCATGCCGACCTGAATCGCGCCGAAACTGCCGCCGCCGGCAAATACAAAGGCGGTCTTGCCACTTGTTCTGGGTTGCATCTGCACCTCCGTGCTGCCGCTGCCGTCCCTGCGTCCGGGAGATCACTTATCTTACTGCAGCGTGTCCGTCGTGCATGCGGAGGGGAAACCGCCTGAAACCCGGCACGGCGGCGCTGGCGTCAGTATTTTTGCCAACCGAGGTTTTCTTTGGCGCACTGTCTGGCCGCGCGCTGCCGGGCGCTCTGATCAAACGCCGACTACAGGGCGCGCGCCATCGTTGATGGCGTCAAACAAGCGCGCGTCAAGCGCCTGCTGGTGGTGGGCGGCGCGGGCAGCCTGTATGTAGCGCCCGGCGTGCAATGGGTGGACACGCCGCAATTTCCGGCAGCGTACAAACAGGGTGCGCTGGCTGCGCGCGAAGCGCTCAATCTGCTCAAGCGTGGAAACCACGCTCGACTGGAGCTTTTTGTCGCCTTCCCATCGGCCTGGCACCGGGCGAGCGCACCGGCAAGTACCGGCTCGGCGCGGACGGTCTGCTGCCCGGCCAGGGCGATCAGCCCGCCGGCATATCGGCGCCCGACCTTGCGGTGGCCATCGCGGACGAAGTCGAGCAGCCGCAGCATCTGCAGCGCCGCTTTACCGTCGCCAATTAAGCAACTACTCAGCTTCCCAACCCCGCCAAGCGGGGCAGGGAAGCCGAGCAGTTACCAGATTAAAGTAAAACAGGCTTTAGCCCATGCAGAACGGGCGTAAGATGCTATTAAAATCATAGCATTCATAAACCCTTTCGGCGCTGGCACGCACGGGTCTTGCCCTTACACCATGAAACCCAGATTGGCCGGATAGTCGGGTCGGCCCGCTGCTGCGCCAAAGTGCCGGAGATTGGGCAGGATGCCGTCCAGTTCACTGTCTGCCACGCCAAACCATTTCGCCAGCGTGGCGGCGTACTGGTCCACGGAGGTGCTGGGCAGCAGGCGGCCCTGGCCGACATGCCACTGGTCTTGCGCGCTGGCGGTGCTGCCCACGCTGACAGGCGGCGGCGTGCCGTAAAAGGCCTTGCCCCTGACCGCACCGCCCACCATGAGGTGGTGACTGCCCCAGCCATGGTCCGAACCGTCGCCGTTGGACGCCAGCGTGCGCCCGAAGTCCGACGCGGTGAAGGCCGTGACCTTGTTGGCGACGCCCAGTTCTGCCGTGGCGTTGTAAAAAGCGCTCAAGGCATCGCTGACCTTGCCGAGCAGCCCGGGGTGCTGCGCGATCAGGTTGTCATGCATGTCAAAACCACCAATCGACACCATGAAGACCTGGCGCTTGGCGCCCAGCGAATTGCGCGCACCGATCAGCCGGGCCACTGTCTTGAGCTGGTCCGCCAATGAGTTGCCAGCCGGGAAAACGGTGTTGAGCGTGATACCGGCCAGCCCGGACGTGACCTGCGCTTCGGCGCCAATGGCGCGGGCGGTGACCTTGTTGTATTCGTTTTCCAGCGTATGGCTGCGCGTCTGCTGCACCAGACTGGACAGCGCGCTTTTGACGGCGCTGGAGCCGTACACATTGTTCTTGATGCCGTTGATGGCCACGGCGCCGCCGGTGCTCACCTGGTAGGACAGGGCGCTGTCTCCCGACAGGAACACGGCATTGCCCGTGACATTGATGCAGGTGAACAGTGAATTGCCGTTGGACGAGAGCGCCAGATCGCCGATGTTGCCGCCCCAGCCCACGGTGGAGCCTTCGGGCGAGGACGACTGCCAGATCGACTGCTGGTCGTTGTGCGAAAACAGCTTGGGCGGCAGCGGATAGGTCTTGCGGTCGGGGCTGTCGTACTGCGCGCGCGTTAGCGGCACCACCAGCGGCCCTACGTTGAGTTGCACGGCCGCCTGGCCGCTGTTGAACAGGCTAGAGAGCCCCCGCATCGACGGATGCAGCGCATATTGCTGCCCACCCGCCAGTGCGGTGGTGGGCGTGAGCAGGGTAGCGGCCAGATCGGCGCGGGCCAGGGCAATACCGCCGGCGGTCTGGCCTGCTCCGCCGCCCCGAATGGTGCTGTAGGCGTTGTAGCTCGGGTCGTCATAACTCACCACGGTGTTGGCGTAATCATTGCCGCCGTAGAAAAAAACGCACACCAGGGCTTTGTAGTCGGTGGCTTCAAAGGCCGCGGCTTCGCCCATGGCGGCAAGATTGAGGGCAAAGGGCAAAGCAGTGCCGCTCAGGGCAAGCTGGCCGCTGCGGCGCAAAAAAGCGCGGCGGCTGTGCAGTTCGGGTTGGAGCAGATACATGGCGGGCCTTATTTTTGAATCAGGTATTCGGCCGAAGCCATGACCAGCAGCACAGCAGCGGCGACGCTGTCGCGCCTGGCGCTGGCGCTGCTGCTGACCGTGATGGCGGTAGCGTTGAGCGCATTGACAATCAGCGCCTGGTTGGCGTCTGACAGCTGGCCCGCGCACAGCAGCAGGTTCAGCCGTTTGACGAGGGCCAGCGCGTCGGCAGCAAGCGGCAACTCGGCGCTGTAGGCGGCTGCGATGTCGTAACCGTTGGCGGCGCTGCTGGTGCTGTTGGGCAGATCAGGCGCATTGACAAAAATGCCGTTGCGGATCACGCCCTGCAGGTAATTCAGGTAACCCCCGACGCTGCTTTCATTGACCAGCTGGAATTCGGGCGCCGGGATTTGCGCCGCGCTCAATGCCGTGGAGGGCGGCACATAGCCTGGCCGGAAAAAATTGAACACGCTGGGCGAGCGCAGCGGGCTCTGGCCGAGTTGAGTGGCCGGATTGCTCAGCTCGCCTATCTTCCAGCTGCCGCGGGCAGACGCAATGCCGAAGCTGCGCCCCCACTGCACCAGGCGCAGGATGGGCTCGCGCAGTTTGCCAAAGCCGGCTTGCGTGAGGCCTGCCGGGCCGCGCGCTTCTACGTCAAGCAGCACCGCCAAAAAAACCGCCTTCAGGTCACCGCGCACCCCCGAGCCGTTGCTGTTGAAAGCGCTGGCCACGCGCGCCACATAAGCCGGACTCGGGTTACTGGTCACCAGGCGCTGAATCATCTGCTTGCCGAAAAAAGGGCCGACATTGGGATGGTTGAAAAGCGTGTCGAGGGCGATTTTCAGCGCCGCCGTGCCGTCGGTGCCGGCCGGTACCGTGGCGCCGAGAAACGTGGCGGCCAGGGTCGAATGATTGGCTGGCGTCAGCCGCATCGGCAGCCGCGTGAAAGCGGTGTTGGAAATACTGCGGTTTTGCACCGGCTCGAGCGTGCTCACGTTCTGGGTATGGTCGAGATCCCAGCCGGTGAACAGCCGGGCAATGTTGGTGATGTCGCTCTGGGTATAGGTTTCGAGCTTGTTGCCGTCAGCGCCCCGCTTCTCGCTGCCGTCCAGGTTGAGCTGATACAGGCCCAGCGTGAAGAGCTGCATCACCTCGCGGCCGTAGTTTTCATCAGGCGCGCGGCCCGAGGCCACGTTTTCCTTCATGTTGCCTCTGGTGTTGAGGTAAAACCCCATGGCCGCATTGAGCGTGACGTCTTCCAGCAGCTTGCGGAAGTTGCCAAAGGCATTGGCGGCCAGCAGGTCCCACCAGGCCGCCAGGCCATAGCTGTGCCAGTTGAAGTCCACACCCGTGAGCGACACCACGAAAAACTCCGACAAGGCCAGTGCCACACGTTTGCGCACGGCATCCGTCGAGGTCATGAGCTGCATCCACACCATGTAGTCGCCCTGGTAACTGGTGTCGTAGTAGCGCGTGGCGTTGTTGATGGCGTCGTAGCCGCGCGAATTGAGCCAGGCAAAACCCGTGGTGCCGGCCGGCGCGTTGAACTGGTCGGCCAGCCAGGGCGCATAGCCCTGGTTGCGAACAGCCAGGATTTCAGCGTCGGATGCAGAGAACTGCGCTTGCAGCAGGAACCGCGCCGCCTCTTCATTGCTGGCCGGCTTTTTGTGAGCGGCTGGCGGCGCGCTGGCGCCGGGACTGGAGCCGTCGCCACTGCCACTCCCACTGCCAGAAATAACCGTAGCCGACACATTGCCAGCATCGCTACTGCCGCCACCGCCGCAGGCGGCGAGTAGCGCCGAGGCCGCCAGGGCCGCAGCTGCGGTTAACGTTGGCGCATCAACGTCAGGCGCATGAGGTTGCTGTTCAAAATTATCGTGTTCTGTCGCAAGCATCCTGGCCTTTTTTGCATGGAAAGCCTGGCTCTGCAGGCTGATGAAGGAGATTAACGTAACAAATGATTATAAATTTGTCTTAAACGTTAGTGATTGCAACATCTTGCCAACCTTTAACACCCTTCACCCAACCCGCCACTCGCTCACTCAGGCAACCCAGGGACTACGACGAGCGCCGGCCCGGCTTTGCCGGCGAACATTGGCTGGTCCTTGGCGCTGGCATTGCCGTGCTGATGGCATCGCGCCGCAGCCCGTCGTTCTTGTTGCGCACGGCAGGCTCGACGCCGGGAAGTGCCCTGCTCTACCGCGCAGCCAGCGGACGAGAGGGGCTGTCCAGGGTGCTTGGCTACCTGCCCATCGGCAAAACTGGCTTGCATTAGGCGGCCGGCGCTGACGACCCGGTGCGCGCTGCCTGCAACACATCGCGCGTCTTGATCGCTTCGCGGCGGGCGGCTTCACTGAAGTCCTCGCCTGACGAGGCGTAAAGAATGGCGCGTGACGAGTTGACGATGATGGGCGCGCCTGGGCGCCAGCCGGCCCGAACCGTCGCCACTGCATCACCGCCCTGCGCGCCCACGCCGGGAATCAGCAAGGGCAGCTTGGGCGCTACCGCGCGCACCCGTTCGATTTCGGCAGGGTAGGTGGCGCCAACCACCAGGCCGAGCTGGCCATTGAGGTTCCACTTGCCTTGCGCCAGAGCGGCGATATGCTCATAAAGCAGCGGCTGGCCCTCAACCGATGCCAGGCGCTGATTTTGCAGATCGTCCCCGCCGGGATTCGAGGTGCGGCACAGCAAAAAAGCGCCTTTGTCGTGGTACTTCAGGTAAGGCGCGAGCGAGTCGAAGCCCATAAAAGGCGACAGCGTTACCGCATCGGCGCCATAGCGCTCAAAAGCCTCCTTGGCATACTGCTCGGCCGTGCTGCCGATATCGCCGCGTTTGGCATCCAGAATGATGGGAACCTGGGGTGCGGCGCGGCGCATGTGTTCCATCAGGCGCTCCAGCTGGTCTTCGGCGCGATGCGCGGCGAAGTAGGCAATTTGCGGCTTGAAGGCACTCACCAGATCGGCCACGCCATCAACAATGGCGGCGCAAAAATCGTAAATCCTGCTGGCGTCGCCCTTGAGTTTGCCGGGAAACCGGGCTGGCTCCGGGTCCAGGCCCACGCACAGCATGGAGTTGTTCTGGCGTTCTGCAGCGCCCAGCATGTCTAGAAAAGTCATTCGCTTATTGTAAGAAGCTCCCGCTTCACGGCGCCAGCGCGGTGCCCGGCACGTCAGCGCCCAAACCGGGACAATGCACGCTTGATCATGGTCACTTCTCCGCCACAGCGCACCTCATGCAACTCAATCGCCAACAACTCCTGCTGCTTGCTTTCCTGACACTTGCCTGGGGCCTCAACTGGCCGGTGATGAAGCTGGGCGTGACCGACTACCCGCCGCTGACGTTTCGCGCCATGTCGGTCTGGCTCGGTCTTCCGGTGCTGGCTGCGGTCATGATGGGCCTGAAGATTCCGTTTTTTGTGCCGCGCGACAACTACCGCGAGCTGTTCTGGCTGGCCCTGACCAACATGGTGCTCTGGAACGTGCTGATCATCCTGGCGGTCAAAAACCTCAGCAGCGGGCGCGCCGCGATTTTGGGCTACACCATGCCGATTTTTTCGGCGCTGCTGGGCGCCGGTTTTTTTGGCGCGCGCCTGAAGCTGCGCAACTGGCTCGGCGTTGCTGCGGCCGCGCTGGGCGTGTCGCTGCTGCTCTGGTACGAGCTGACCCATCTGTCGGGCCGGCCACTGGCGGTGCTGGCCGCGCTGCTGGCGGCGGCGATATGGGCGCTCGGAACGCAGCTGCTGCGGCGCACCCGCATCGGCGTGGCCACCCTGACGCTGTCGTTCTGGATGACGGTGATGACGGCGCTGCTGCTCTCGGTGCTGGGCCTGGCGTTCGAGCTGCCGCAGTGGAAAGCGCCTTCTGCCCTGACCTGGGCTGCCATTGGCTACAACGCAGTGCTGATTTTTGGCTTTGCCCAGGCCGCCTGGCTGACGCTGGCGCGCACCCTGCTCCCGATTGCCTCCACCCTGAGCGTGATGATGATTCCCATCATCGGCGTTTTTACCGGCGCGCTGGGCCTGGGCGAGGTGCTGCACTGGCAGGACTGGGCGGCGGTGCTGCTGATGGTCGCGGCCATTGCATCGGTGCTGGCGCCGAGTCGCGCCGTCAGGGACTGAAATGTCTGGCTGACTTTCAGGCCGCGGGCGATCAGGCCTTGGACGCCAGGCTCATGGCCAGGCACAAATCGTCCCAGGCTTTGGCTTTGTCGGCCGGCGCTCGCAGCAGGTAGTTGGCGTCATAGGTCGCTATGGTTTTCACGTTGTGAAGCGCATGGCACCGGCCCCTGAGCTTGCCAAAGGGCTCGGTGGATTGCAACACCGCCTGCGCTGCCATGCGCCCCATCACCAGCACGATATCGGGCCGGGCGCGCTCAAGCAGGCCAGCCAGAGCGGCCGAAAACGCTTGCGTTTCTCCCGAAGCTGCATGGCGCACCAGCGGCGCAAACAGCACAGCGCCGGACCGGTTCAGGCGGGCAGCGCGCAACATGTTGTCGAGCAGCTTGCCGGCATCGCCTGCAAAAACAGGCAGCTGCAGTGCTGCGGCCGGTGTTTCGGCCAGCACCAGCCAGCACGGGCCGCCAGCCTGCGCACTTTCCTCGTATAGCGGCTGCGTTTCGCCCATGCGCCACGAGGCTTGCCCGCTGCCTTGCGCTTCGGAAGTGCGCGGCTGGGAAGGCGGGGCAACTTCAGGGCCGGCAGGCCGGGGCTGGTTTCGGGCTGGTGGTGGCGCTTTGCGGGTAATGAGGGGACCAACGGACGCTTTTTCTGGCTGAATTTTTTGAGTAAAACCGCTTGTCGCGCTTTCTGCATCAGCGCCAACAGCTATTATTTCAATAGCATTTGACAATCCGGCCGGCGGTGCTGCGGGCTGCCAGACGCGAACGCCCATCTCGCGCAGCATGGCGCGCTGTCGCTTGTCGAGGTTCAGGCTCATGGATGGAGGTTCATGGGAAATTCACAGGGCCAGGCTCATGACGATGGCGTCTTCGCCCCTGGGCGTTGCCGCACTGGCCGGATAATAGTGGCGGCGCGTGCCGACAAGGCGAAAACCATGGCGCTCGTAAACGGCCTTGGCGCGTACGTTGCTCGCCCGCACTTCCAGCCACAGCCACTGCGCGCCCTGCCCGCGCGACCACAGCCCCAAGGCATCAAGCATCATGCGCGCCCAGCCTTGCCGCTGATAGGCCGGGGCCACGGTGATGTTGAGCAGATGCACCTCGTCCACGCCTTTCATGGCCACAAAATAACCCAGTAGTTCGGCCTCGGGCGGCCTGCCAGCAGTCAGCATCTGCACCTGGTAGCCAGCGTTGAGCGAGTCGATGAAATTTCCCTGGCTCCATGGCTGCTCATAAGCGCTATTTTCCACCCGCAACACCGCTTCCAGCCAGGCGGGCGTCATGGCTTCGAACCGGGCTTCGACAGGCTTGAGTGCTGCATTCATGACAGACAACCGGCGGCTCAGCCGGGATGGACAGGCGCAGAAAGGACCGAAAGCGCTGCCTGGGACGCAAGCTGCTTGACCCGGTCGCGCTCCGCGGTGGTCAGAGCGACTTTATCGCGAACATACAGCGGCAGCGCCAGCGCGGCCTGCACGCACTGGCCGGCAGCCGCCAGCGAGGGGGCAAGTCGAAGCAGCGCTGTGGCGGTCGGGAAGGCTTCAACGCATGGCAGCGCTGCCATGCCTGCGGGTAGCCTGCCGGCATACACGCCGAACACATTGCCCGCCAGCAGTTTCGCAGAAGGGTCCGGCACCAGATTTTCAGGTCGAATCAGCTCGCAGTGCTTGATTGACGTGCACGAGCCACTATGAAATTCATAGCTTTGAACATACATTTCATCCATTCGGGCGTCGAGCAGCGCAGTGACCTTGAAGGGAGCGTCATTCGATGCCATGGGGATGCCGCCAGCCTGCTGGAACCGCGCCTCTTCGGCCACCGCCATCAGCGTGTCAATCGGCAACACCGCAATGCCGGCGCCCTGATTCGCCCCAAAGGCCAGCCCCTGCGCCACCGCGCAGGCCGTTCTCAGGCCGGTGAACGAACCCGGCCCCCGGCCAAAGGCAATCGCATCAAGTTCGCCCAAGCACAGGCCCGACTCGGCCAGCAGCGCCAGAATCGCCGGAATCAGCGTGGTCGAGGTCTGTGCGGCGCCGGGACCGCTGTGCTGCCAGACGCGCACGCCATCGGTCACCGCCACCGACATGTGCTCGGTGCTGGTGTCAAAAGCCAGGAATTTAAGAAGTTCAGGCATCAAATAAGGCTCTTGTGCATATAAGACGGGCGCAAGCAGCTATCAAAATCATAGTATTTAAACAACAGCGATGCGACGGTCCGCAAACCAGTCACGCACACGCATCCAGCGATTATCCGGCCTGTCAGCTTGCAGGGCTTGCGACGGATAATTGCCCCATGCTTTTCAATCCACTTCACCACCGGCTCACAGCGCGCCTGGCCGCTGGCCTGCTCACCGCACTGGCCGGTCTGGCCGCCGTAGCCCAAACCCTGCCGCCCGAGGTGGACGCCCTGCTGGTGCGCGCCCAGGTGCCGCGCGAGGCATTTGCCGCCGTGGTGATTGATGCCGCACCGGCCATGAACGGCAAAACCGCGCCGCTGCTCAGCTACCGTGCCAGCACCGCCATGAACCCAGCGTCAGTCATGAAACTGGTCACGACCTATGCCGGGCTGGAGTTGCTCGGCCCCGCGTTCACCTGGAGCACGCCGGTCTATGTCGATGGCCCGATTTTGAACGGCGTGCTGCAGGGCAACCTCATCATCCAGGGCAAGGGCGACCCCAAGCTGGTGATGGAGCGGCTGTGGCTGCTCCTGCGCCGGGTACAGGGGCTGGGCATCAAGGCCATCACCGGCGACATTTTGCTCGACCGCAGCGCCTTTGCCGCGTCGGCGCAAAACCCCGGCGATTTTGACGGCGAAGCGCTGCGGCCCTACAACGTCGTTCCTGATGCGCTGCTGGTCAACTACAAGTCGGTGGTGATGACGTTTGTGCCCAATCCGGGCAGCGGCACGGCCAGCGTCAGCTTTGACCCGCCGCTGGCCAGCGTGCAGATGCAGGCCAGCGTGCCGCTGTCGGCAGGGAGCAACGGCCGCGCAACCCTGGCGGAATGCGGCGACTACCGGACGCAGCTGAAACCCGACTTTGCCGACCCTTTCCGCATGGCCTTTAACGGCAGCTACCCGGCAGCCTGCGGCGAAAAAGTCTGGCCCATCGCCTACCCCGACCCGGCCAGCTATGCCCAGCGGGCGATTGCCGGCCTATGGCAGGAAATGGGCGGCAAGCTGGGCGGACGGGTGCGTGAAGGCGTTGCCGCGCCCAACCTGAAGCCGGCGTTTGAAATGGAGTCTGCGCCGCTGGCCGACGTGATTCGCGACATCAACAAATTCAGCAACAACGTGATGGCGCAGCAGCTCTTTCTGACGCTCAGCCAGCAGCGCCCGGGCGGCGCCAGCAACGAAGCCTCGCGCGAGGTGGTGCGCGGCTGGTGGCAGGCGCGCTTTGGCGAGCAGGAGGTGCCGGTGCTGGACAACGGCTCGGGCCTGTCGCGGCTGGAGCGCGTCACGCCGCAGGGCCTGGCGCGAATGCTGCAAACCGCGTATGTCTCGGGCGCCATGCCCGAGCTGATGGCGTCGCTGCCGGTTACCGGCGTTGACGGCACGCTCAAGCGCAGCACATCGCACGTGTCGCAAGGCTGGGCGCACCTGAAAACCGGCACCCTGCGCGACGCCACCGCGCTGGCCGGCTACGTCCACACACCCAGCGGCCGGCGACTCGTGGTGGTCGGCATCATCAACCACCCGAACGCACCGGCGGCACGGCCTGCCCTGGAGGCGCTGGTGGACTGGGCGGTGAAGGAAGGCAGCCGGTGAACCTTGCTGATCTCATAGGCTCGCTGGCCGCTTGCCTGACGACCGCGAGCTTTGTGCCGCAAGCCTGGCTAAGCTTCAAAAGCCGCGACGTCAGCGGCGTCTCGCTGCTGATGTACAGCGTGTTCACCGTGGGCGTGGCCCTGTGGCTGGTTTATGGCCTGCTGCTGGGTTCGTTGCCGATGGTGATTGCCAACGCGATCACGCTGGTGCTGGCGCTGATGATTCTGGGAATGAAACTGGTTTATGGCCGCTTGCCCAGCCACCAGCGACTCACACCGAAATGACGAATCACGACATCATTTCGGCAACGCCTTATTGCATCGTACTGACCACCACGGCCAGCGAAACACAGGCACAGGCACAGGCACAGGCACAGGCACAGACGCTGGCGTGGCTTACCTCTTGAAGGGGCAAGTTCCTCGCCCGCGCACCGCAAGCTGTTTGACAACCTGAAAATGTGGCGTCATTTGCGCTCGGTCAATCGTTCGAAGCATCCGGATTATTGATTCGCGCCCATGACGTTTGAACTTTTTTGGCCAATCTTCACTGAGGACAAGTTACCTTTTGTTGAGACTTTTTGAGGCCGGATCAAATAGACTCATTGTGGTTATTCATGCAATCTCCTGATCTTGGGTGTGAATTCAAAAGCTCCCCAGCAAGTTCGGTTGCGCCAAGCCCGACATTCCCCTTTATCTCTAGCCGGTAACTCTTTGAGCGATTAACGTTTGCAATTTGAGCGCTATGAAACCAGATGTCCTTCTTCCCCGGCCCGAAGAAATAGAACTCAAGCTTGCGCTACCAGCGTCCGATCCAGCTGGCCTGGAAAAGCAGTTGGCCCGCATGCCTGCGCTGGCGCATCGCAAGGCCAGCCATCTGCATTTGCACAATACTTACTACGATACACCCGACCAAACGCTGCGCCACAAGCGCATGGCCTTACGTTTAAGGCGCGTGGGCAGCGACGCAAAACCCGAATGGTTGCAGACCCTCAAAATGGGCGGCAGCGGCGACTCGGCCTTGAGCCAGCGTGGCGAATGGGAAACCTCTGTGCCCGGTGCCGAATTGGCCTTGCCTGCGCTTCAAGCCACGCCGTGGTCAGACATCGATCCTGACGGCGACTTGTTTCGCACCCTGGCTCCAAACTTTGTAACAAGCTTTGACCGGACAAGCTGGACCGTGCGCAAGCGCGATGGCAGCCTCATTGAGGTGTCACTGGACGTCGGACAGATAGTGGTCGAAGGCAAGAGCATTCCTCTTTGCGAGCTGGAACTCGAACTGCTGGCAGGTCAGCCAGCAGCGCTGTTCGGTCTTGCCCAACAGATCGCACGCAGCATCGCAGTGATGCCGGAGCACAGGAGCAAGGCGGAACGTGGCTATGCCCTGGCCCAGGATTCCCTGAACCTCCCACTGCGTGCGCAGCCGCCGTCTCTAAGCTCCAAAATGTCGCCCTCCGAGGCGGCGCAGCGCGTGCTCCGCGAAATGTTCTGTCAGTTCACTGCCAACCTCAATACCCTGCGTAATTCGGATGACCCCGAGGTAGTACACCAGGCCCGAGTCGGCTGGCGACGCTTCAAAAGCGCCTACCGGCTTTTCAAGCCCGTTCTTGATGTCGGCGCAGTGCCCTCTTGGGAGCCACTGCAAACGCTTTTGACTGTTGTGGGTGAACTACGGAACCTGGATGTCGCTCGGACTGAAACACTCCCCCAGTTCGCGGACGCCTACATGGCAGGCAATGCCAGCCGGGAAAAAAAGTGGCAGGCGTTGACCCAGACCTTGATGCAGGCTGCACACGTCCAGCGCAAAGCCGTTTGCTACGCACTCGAAGCGCCAGCGGTCGGAGCAACCTTGCTTGGAATCACGCAATGGCTGGAAGAGTTGCCGGAGATAAAGGTAAAGGAACCCAGTGATGCGCGGGGTGGCCAAAAAATATCACTTCGCCGCTGGGCCAGGTATCGCATTGCCCGCCTTCACAAGCAGTTCAAGGGCGCGCTGCAGGATGCCGACACCCCTGAAAGTCAACACCGTGTCCGCATTCTTGCCAAGCGAATGCGCTACGGCATCGAAGCATTGAAACCGCTCTTAAGCAGGCGGCGCACCAACCGCTGGCATCAGCAGGCCACGGATCTGCAGACGAGCATCGGCATGGCACGCGATATCGTGCAAGCGAATCTTCTGGTTGCCAAACTGGAAACGGACCATGAACTGGCGGAGTTCTTGCGCGGCGTCGCGGCTGGGCAAGAGTGTCCGGGCTGACATCAGCCAGGCCGATGCCACCGGCCTGGAGTGGAGCGACTGCGCATAAGGGAAATCATGCGCAAGCATTTCCCCTGCAAGCAAGAATGTTTCATATTTATCGGGTTAATCTCTATGGGCTTATTTAATTTTTTCTCATTTTTTCAAGAGGTACCCAATGCGCGCCATTAAAGAAGCTCGAAAGTTCATTGAATGCAACCCCGCTGATCCGTCGGCCAAAATACTCTCCAGGCTGGTACTGGCCCTGGAGTCCGAGGTTGAATTTCCGATCGCAAATATCTACCAGCTTGATTTTGATCGTTTCAACCTGGCACTAGAGATTCTTCGTGAATGGCGAATTGACCGGTACTGCGCGGGCAAAGCGAAAATTTTTGACACAGCCACGCAGATGAGCAACCTCGCACATTAATTTCTCATCACATTACCGGGATGCGAGTGCGGCTGTTTTCGGCGGCTATGTATTGCACACAGGTGAAACAAGAACTTGAATCCCGTGCAGCCATTGAGTGCTGTCATCCGGGCTGGCCCGTTACCGACGCAGGCGCCGCGCGGGGCATGCCAATGAAGGCCATGGGAACGACGTATCAGGCGATTGATGTCGGATCAAATATTTTGGACGAGGTATGAAACTCATTACCTGGAACATCCAGTGGGGGCGCGGGGCCGATGACAGGGTGGACCTTGACCGGATCGTGGCCCATGCACGCCGGTTGGCTGATTTCGACGTGCTGTGCCTCCAGGAAGTGTCAGCCGGTTACCCCGAACTGCAAGGCTGCGATGGCAGCGACCAGTTCCAGGGTCTGGCCGATCGCCTGCCGGGTTATACCGCGGTCGCTGGCGTGGCCACGGACACACCCCATTGCGCGGGCGGCCGGCGCACCTTCGGCAACATGATTTTTTCGCGTTTTCCGGTGCTGCAGGTATTCCGTCATCTGTTGCCATGGCCGGCTGATCCGGGCGTTCCCAGCATGCAACGGATTGCCCTGGAAGCCACGCTCGACACGCCATCGGGTTTGGTGCGCGTCACCACCACCCATCTCGAATATTATTCCAGCCGACAACGCGCATCTCAGGTCGAGCGGCTACGCGAGTTGCATCAGGAAGCCACAGCCCAGGCTGGTAGTGTGCGACCAGGTCAGGTATCCGAAGGCCCGTTCTTTTTCGTGCCACGTGCTGCGGCATCGATCCTGACCGGTGACTTCAACTGCCGGCCCGAGTCCGCTGACCGGGCGCGGCTGCTCGCCGCGATGGGCAATGCCACGCTACCTTACCGTGACGCGTGGGAAATCACCCATTCCGGCGAGCCACATGCCCCGACGGTAGGCATTTACGACAAGAGCCAATGGCCAGACCCGCCGTTCACCTTCGACTTCATCTTTGTTAGCGAGGACCTGGCGCCCCAGGTAAAAGAAATGCGGGTGGACCCGACGAGTGACGCATCTGACCACCAACCTGTACTGCTCGTACTAGGCTCCGTGGAAACGGGTCAAGTCCAACTTCACATTTAAGAACAGACGCCAGGAATTCTGCTGGAACTCTGAGTACATTCGCACGCCTGTGCTATTGCCGTTTTTCAAATTCAGATCTCCAGGATTTCAGCCCCAGCCAAATCAGGAAGCCAGCTCAGCCAGCTTCGCTCTGAGTGCCG
>JAYWDL010000206.1:0-5319 GCA_043779865.1 Polaromonas sp. | reverse complement strand
CGCAATCGCTTCCCTGAACACATCAGGCAGCGGGCGGCGAAACAGATGCAGCAGCGCCAGCGAAAGCTGGTTGATGCGAACATCGTTGTATTCCCAGAAACTGCCCGGCGCTTGCAGCGGGCGCGCATCGCCTTTTTTGATGCCCTCGGCATACGCGGGTTCGCGCGCAGGCTGGTACTGCAGGTGCCGGTAGCGGTCCACCTGGTCGGGCACGCCGAAGCAGTCGCCTTCCCATTCACTGGTCTGCTGCAGCAGCTGCATCCAGGTGACGCGCTGGTTGTGCGGGCTTTCAAAGCCAATGCCGTGTACCCGGGCCACGACCGGCTCATCCAGATCGGGCAGCAGGCCCTGTTCGTGCGCCACGCCGGCCAGCAGCGCGAGATACGTTTTTGCGATTGAAAAAGTCAGGTCGGCGCGATCGGGTTCTCCCCATGCGATGACCTGGCGGCCGCCGACGCGCACCACGCCAGACACCGGCCCGCGCGGATGCACCGGGCCCAGCAGCCGGTTCCACGGCGGCTGGTCTGCGGTGTGAATGCCCCAGTTGTCGCTGTTGTCGCGGTCCCACGGTGTTTCGTGGGCGATTGAAAATTCAACGGCCTGCTGCAGTTTGGTTTGATCGATGTTCATCAATCAACCGTCGCGCCAGATGCCGCAACGACCTTCGCCCACTTCTCTGTCTCAGCCGCAATTACTTTGCCAAACTCTTCAGGCGTGCCGCCGATAGGAACGCCGCCCAGTTCGGCCAGGCGCGCACGCATCTTCGGGTCAGCCAGCGCGCGATTGACTTCGGCGTTGATCCTGTCGATGGCTTCACGCGGTGAACCCTTGGGCATGCCGATGCCAAACCATGCCGTGGCCTCGTAGCCCCCCACGGTGTCGCCCACCGTGGCCAGTTCAGGCATGGAGGGTTCGCGCGCGGCCGAGGTGACCCCCAGCGCGCGTATGCTGCCGCCCTTGATGTGCGGTGCCGACGAGGGCAGGTTGTCGAAGAACACCTGCACCTGCCCGCCGATCAGATCGGTAAGCGCCGGGCCGGCGCCCTTGTACGGCACGTGCAGCATACTGCAGCCGGTCATCGACTTGAACAGCTCGCCCGACAGGTGCGTGGACGTGCCACTGCCCGACGAGGCCATGTCGACCTTGCCCGGATTCGCCTTGCAGTAGGCGATGAACTCCGCCACCGTCCTGACCGGCAGGGCGTTGGTGACGGTCATCACGTTGGGCGTGCGGACGATGCCCGCGACGGGTGCGATGTCGCGTACGAAATTGAACGGCAGCTTTTTGTAGAGCGATGCGTTGATGCCGTTGGCGGGGTTTACCAGCAGCATGGTGTAGCCGTCGGCGGGTGCGGTCACCACCGCTTCGGTGCCGATGTTGTTGCCCCCGCCGGCCTTGTTTTCGACCAGGAACTGCTGGCCCATCTTCTCGGAAAGCCACTGCGCCATGATGCGCGCCAGCACGTCGGTGGTGCCGCCCGGCGGGTAGGGCACGATCCATCGCACGGGCTTGCTCGGGTAGTCGGCGGCAGAGGCCGTGCCGATACCGGCGAAGACAGCGACCAGAAGCATCGCGGCGTAGCGGGCGAAACGTGTCATAAGTTTTTCTCCGTGGATGGGAAGGCGGAACGTTTTGGTCGCCAGGATGCGCCGAAGAGATTCTGCTGCCATTGTGAGCCATGTCTTGCCAGCGCCGGCCTTACGCCCAAGCAGGCACTCGGCACCGTCAACCGCCTGGTGGACCAGCAAGCCTACATGCTTGCAGCCAACGATGTGTTTTATGCATCAGCGCTGATTTTTCTGCTGCTGATTCCACTGGTGTTTCTGGCCCGACGCATCAAGAGCGGGGCAGGTGGCGCGGATGCGGCGGCTGGGGCGCACTGAGCGCGGCTGCGCGAAGTTTATCCGGGCGGATGCACGCGGAATATTGAGGCCGGGGGTGGAGGCTCCGAGCCCGAGCGTCCATTACGATCCCTGTGGGATGTGCAGGAATACTTGCGGCCCCGCGCGTTGGCGATATGTACTTTCAAGGCGGCTTGTCGATACCAGTAATCGTTTTCGGCTACAGCGGCCACTCATCATCCTTTTGCGAATGTCGCCAGCGCAGCGGAACCTGCCGGTCGCGAAGGACAGCTTTGGGAACTTTTATTGTGAAGATTTCCTCGCAACAGTCAACGGTCGTTCATGGTGGACAGTTGTGTCCCAACGTTGTTGGTGTCCAGCGTCCAGCGTCCAGCCGTGTTGGCTGGTTACCGTGCGAATCACCGCAACAAATCCAAGTGTGGCCTACTTGAAACCAAGGGTCTTGTATGCCTGTCCCTTGAATACAAAGGAATAGGGATTCCCAAATCCAAAATACCGCTGCGTCATTAAAACCCCTGCAATTCCAATGCGGGGATTGATCCACCAGATCGTTCCTGCAAGCCCTCCCCATCCGACCTCGCCGACAACCTCAGCCGGCTCCCACACGCTAGTCCCAGTGGTAACGGATGAACCAAGTCCAAACCCTTTGCTTTCAAACCGGGGCATGTTCGGGAACTGAACGCACAAACCTGCCGCTAACTGATTGCGGCACATCAATTCAATTGTTTCAGGCCTTAGCAAGGTTGGGCCGCCAGGGAGGAAACTCTGGATGAACTTAATGGTGTCCCCCAATGTGGAGACAAGCCCTCCGCCTCCAGACTCACGCGGCAACTTGTGGGTGTAAGCGCCAGAAAAAGGTTTGTCGTCCGCTCTAAGAAGTCCCGGCTTGGTCGGGTCCGTAAGATCCACACCGACATACAGTGCACATAGGCGCTTAAGCTTGTCCTGCGGAACCCAGAAATCAGTATCGAGCATGCCGAGCGGCGCGAAGATACGGCTGGAAAGAAACGTTCCAAATGACTCGCCTGAAACTACCTCTACCAAGCGGCTGAGCACATCTGTCGCAACGGAATATTCCCACTGCGTCCCAGGCTGAAAAGAAAGCGGCAACGAGGCAAGCGTTGTCATCATTTCACTCAGCGCCTTACCGGGATGCATCACATTGGCTTTGTTATAAGCATCGGACATGACAGTGCCAGGATCGAATAGCCCATAGGACAAGCCTGACGTGTGTGTCATGAGATGGCGAATGGTGATCGACGTCCTAGCAGGTTCGACGTCGTCAATTCGTGTCGCACCTGATTTCAAGACCTTGCGAGAACCAAGCTCGGGGATGTATGCCTCAATGGGATCGTCCCATTGAATGCGTCCTTCTTCAAACAACATCAGAACAGCGCAGGACGTCACCAACTTTGTGCTCGAGAACATACGAAAAATGTGGTCTTCACGCAATGGGATTTCGGCTTCTTTGTCGGCAAATCCGCAGCAGAATGTATCGACCACATCCCGGCCCTGAAATAGCGCGGTTGAAACACCTGGCAAAAACTGTTGGTCCACCTGCGCCTGCATCGCTGCATGCAGCGCTCCGAAACTCTGATTCGCCATCTTGTCTCCTGCCAATTTTTGAGTGAATAATCTCATTATGCGAGACATGTGTGGATCACGAATTCGACTCCCCCAATTGGTCATGGCTTGCCGATTAATAAGACACAACCAGTCGGACGTCCAGTCACGTTGACGACCAACAGCCAGCAGCCGGTAGCCAGTTACAAACAATGTCCGTTATCTGGCACACCATTTGTCCAGCTCTATGTCTGGAACCCGTCTCAAACAGTCGCAGCAGGCACATACCTGACCGGCAGCTACTGGCTCAAAATTTGTCATCAACCGGCCATCGATGAACACATGTGGCGTCAGCTGCCAGTCAACCCGAAATCACATCCGCAGCGGCTTCGCATACCCGGTCATCTCCAGATACCCGCGCCCGACCTGCTTGCCGTTGCTGTCGATCAAATCGCTCAGGCCTTCCCAGTAAATCGCGCCGGTGGACGGGCGGCTGTCGAGTTCCTGGTTGTCGATGACGGCTTTGACGGTGTAGAAGTCTGCGGGGGTGCGAACGATCCACTCGACCGGGTAGGTGGTTTGGGTGAGTGGGCTTTTCCAGAAGCGCACGGGTTTGAAAATGACTTCGCCGCGACCGAAAATATAAGGCTCGCCGCCAGCCGCGCGGAACGATCCGCCGTCCCACACCGCGCCGCCGTTTTTATCGCGCAACCTGAAGGCGGTCAGTGCGCTGCCGTCGTCCAGATTCATGCCGATCCAGTCCCAGCCGATGGCGCTGGGGTGCAGCAGTTCCTGGCTCCACTCATGGTCCAGCCAGGCTGTGCCTTGCACTTCAAACGTCTTGTCCTTCAAGCGCAGGCTGCCGCTGGTGGCGAGTTGGGGTTGGCGGTAGTAGTAGCTGGCCTGCTTTTCGTCGGGGCCTTTGCGTGACAGGCCTTGCTGGCCTTGCAGTAACACGGCTTGTGTCTCGGTAAATTGCAGTTTCAGGCCAAAGTCTGTTGCGGGCAGATTTGCGCTGTAACGTCTGCCCTGGCTTTGCAAAGACCAGTCGCGCAGTTTGAGGTCCATGTCGGTCTCGCTGGCAGACGCGACGCCAAAACCAGCACGGGCGATGCGCTGGTCGTGCCAGAGTTTGTTGCCGTCTACATCGGTGATGGCGGCGTGTGCAAACAGCAGTTGTTTGGCTGCAAATTTTGATGCCATGCCTTGGGTGCTGTCCACGCGTGAGCGGAAAAATGTCAGCTGAAAACCAAACTCTCGACTTCCCGCACGGGCATGGCCGGTGATGTACCACCACTCGATTGAAAAGTCCGGGTGCGAGCCATAGTCGCGCGGAAACTGCATGACCCTGGCCGGCAGAGCACTCGCCGGGTCAGCGCTGACAAGGCCCGCGAGTCCGGCCGCCACCAAAAAGCCGCGCCTGCGCATGCCTGGCAGCGAGCGGGTGGGCATCATGTAGGAGGGCATGCCGAGATTCTCGCAGCATGGCCGCAGCCCTTGCCAATGGCGTCGGTCTGGGTATAAGGTTTAACCTTCAAGGTTTTCACTCCACTCACGAGGTACTCGATGTACAAAAGAATTTTGCTGGCTTATGACGGTTCCAAATCCGGGCAAAAAGCCCTGCTGGAGTGCGGCGAGATTGCCCAATGGAGTCATGCAGCCTTGACCTTGCTGGCCGTGACGCCTCTGTACATGGACGTGATTGGCGTTGAAGGAGGCATCTACGACAGAAACCTTGCCGAACAGCAACAAGAAAAGTACCAGGACATTCTGGACGACGGTTTGCGTCAGCTGGTGCAGGCAGGTCATCACGCCGATGGTGAAGTGTTGCTCGGCGACATCATCGAAGAAATCACCAAATGCGCACGCAAGATCGAGGCCGACCTGATTGTGG
>JAYWDL010000205.1:0-5329 GCA_043779865.1 Polaromonas sp. | reverse complement strand
GTGAACAGAACCTGTACTTCCAGCGGCAGCTGCGTGAATCGCTGGGCAGGGAAAAAGAACGGATTGACCGCGTCTGGCTGGTCAACGACGATGCACCGGTAAAGGGCGCCTTGCAACCGGCACTGGCTTCGTCCACCGTGCTGCGCGTATCGCCCACCGAGCTGGCGCAGTGGCTTGAGCCTGCGGCGGGCAAGCATTTGCAGGACCACCTTTATCTCGTCGATCCGCTGGGCAACCTGATGATGCGTTTTCCGGCTGACATGGATGCGGCCGCTGCAGCCAAAGCCAAACGCGACCTGGACCGCTTGCTGCGTGCGTCAAGCAGCTGGGACAAGGAAGGCCGTTAGGCTTTCCACTTGCTGCACCATTGCATCATTGCGCCGTTCATTTTTCACACCATGTCCACGCCTGACCTCTACAACCTCAGCCCGGCGCTGCGCCTGATGATCATGGGCCTGGCTGTGGCCTTGGGGCCCCTGGCGTGGGTCTGGGTACGCAACAAGAACGCCCCGGCGGCAAAACGCCTGCAGGTGCTGACGCTGGTCACTTTATTCCTGACCTTTGATCTGGTGATTTTCGGTTCCTTTACCCGGCTGACCGATTCCGGCCTGGGCTGTCCCGATTGGCCCGGCTGCTACGGTAGCGCCAGCCCGGTCGGTGCGCAGTTGCCTATAGAGGCCGCGCAAAGCGCCATGCCCACCGGCCCTGTCACGCATTCCAAGGCCTGGATTGAAATGATCCACCGCTACCTGGCCACGGGTGTCGGGGTGCTGATTCTTACGCTGGCCCTGGGCACCTGGATGGCTTTCCGGGAGGAACGGCGCAATGCACGAAGTGAAAGGCGTGGAGGTTTTCTCCTTTCACCCGGGTGGCCTGGCCTCACGCTGCTCTGGGTCTGTCTGCAGGGCGCATTTGGCGCGCTCACGGTCACGATGAAGCTGTTCCCGGCGATTGTCACTCTGCATCTGCTGGGCGGCATGGTCTTGCTGGCGCTGCTGCGGGCGCAGTCAGTGCGCCAGGCGCAAATGCACGAAAACGCCATGGCGACGGTTCTGAGCACCGGCATGCGGCGTTTTGTCATCGCCGGGTTTGCCTTGTTGTGGATGCAAATTGCGCTGGGTGGCTGGGTTAGTACCAATTACGCGGTGCTTGCCTGCACGGACTTTCCGGGTTGCCAGAATTCGATATGGCCCGCCATGGATTTCAGGCAAGGATTCACGCTGTGGCGCGAACTGGGAGCGGGCCATGATGGTGCAAACATCAGTTTTCAGGCGCTTACAGCCATTCACTATTCGCACCGCCTGGCCGCTTATCTGGTGTTTGCTGTGCTGATGGCATTGGCTGTCTGCCTGCAGCGCATACCCGCTTTGCGCATCCAGGCCCGGTGGCTGGCGGGTTTGACCTTGCTGCAGGTCGCCACGGGCCTGAGCAACGTGGTGCTGGGCTGGCCGCTGATTGCGGCCGTCGCGCATACTGGCGGCGCGGCTGCGCTGGTGGTGGTGCTGACCGGTATTGTTTTTTCAAGCCGCGGCATGCCTGAGCTGGCGCATGTATCCAAACTGAATGCTTCGAGATTGTCTGCATGAACTCCCGCAACCCGCCCGCCGTGTCCCCGTCAAGTTCCCACGCCCCGTCCCGGTTCGCCCAGTTTTACGCGCTGACCAAGCCGCGTGTGGTGCAACTCATCGTGTTTTGCGCGCTGATAGGCATGGTGCTGGCCATTCCTGGCGTTCCGACGTGGCCCGATGTCAGGCTTGCGCTGATTGCCTGCGCGGGCATCTGGCTGGTGGCTGGCGCCGCTGCAGCGTTCAATTGCCTGGTCGAGCAGCAGATCGACGCCAAGATGCGGCGCACCGCCTGGCGTCCCACGGCCCGGGGCCAACTCAGCAATCCGCTAACGCTGGCATTTTCTGCCGGCCTGTGCGCGCTCGGCTCATGGATTTTGTATGTGTGGGTCAACCCGCTCACGATGTGGCTGACCTTTGCCACGTTTGTGGGTTATGCGGTGGTTTATACCGTGATTCTCAAACCGCTCACGCCGCAAAACATCGTCATCGGCGGTGCCTCTGGCGCCATGCCGCCAGTGCTCGGCTGGGCAGCCATGACGGGTGCGGTCGGGCCTGAAGCGATGGTCTTGTTCCTGATTATTTTTCTCTGGACGCCGCCACACTTCTGGGCGCTGGCCCTCTACCGCGTCGAAGACTACCGCAAGGCGGGATTGCCCATGCTGCCGGTCACGCACGGCAACGAATTCACGCGCCTGCAGATTTTTTTGTACACGCTGGTGCTGTTTGCCGCCTGCCTGATGCCTTTCATCTTCAAGATGAGCGGCTGGCTGTATCTGGTGACGGCCGTGGTCCTCAGCATTGGCTTTAGCGGCTATGCCTGGCGCCTCTGGCGCAATTATTCTGATGCCCTGGCGCGCAAGACTTTCCGCTTTTCACTGATTCATCTTTCTACCTTGTTTGCAGCGTTGCTACTGGACCATTACCTCGTATGAAAATCAACCTGCCAACGCAGCCCGGTCGCAGACGTGCAGTCAAAACCCTGGCTGGTGCTGTAGCGCTGTCGATGACTGCCGGTCTTTTGCTGGGCTGCTCGCCCGATAAACCGCAGTTCAAGAGCATTGATCTGACCGGCGCCGACTATGCACAAGGCTTTTCCCTGACCGACCACAACGGCCAGTTGCGCACCCTCAACGACTTTGCCGGCAAGATCGTGGTAGTCTTTTTTGGCTTTACCCAGTGCCCTGACGTTTGCCCGACATCCATGGCCGAGCTGGCACAGGTCAAGCAACTGCTCGGCTCCGACAGCGACAAGCTGCAGGCCATTTTCATCACGGTCGACCCCGAACGCGACACTCCCGAATTGCTCAAAGCCTATATGGCCAATTTTGACCCCACGTTCCTGGCGCTGCGCCCCACGGCGGAGCAGTTGCCCCAGGTTGCCAGGGACTTCAAGGTGTACTACAAAAAAGTCGCGGGTAAAACGAAAGGCAGCTACACCATGGACCACTCGGCGGGCAGCTATATCTTTGATGGCAAAGGCCACATCCGGCTCTACAACCGCTACGGTGCGGGCGGCGAAGTGCTGGCTTCCGACATTCGCCTGCTGTTGAAAACGACGTAAAAAAGGCCTGCTCCTTTCGGAAACAAGCCTTTTTGCGGGCCGACCTGAATCAGGTTCAGGCGTAGTTCGCCAGCACCTTTTTCATTTTCTTCATCGCCGCGACTTCAATCTGGCGAATGCGCTCGGCGCTCACCTTGTATTCAGCGGCCAGGTCGTGAAGTGTCATGCCGCCCGAGCCATCGTCGTTGACATTGAGCCAGCGCTCTTCCACGATGCGGCGCGCACGCGGGTCCAGCTCCTGCAGCGCGGTGCTGAGGCCGCCGGTAGTGAGTTCGTCACGCTGGCGCGATTCCATCAATGCCGTCGGTTCCTGCGTCGCATCGGCCAGGTAGGCAATCGGGCCAAACGCGTCTTCGCCATCATCGCTCGGGCTCGGGTCGAGCAGTACGTCGCCTCCCGACATGCGCTGCTCCATTTCAATGACTTCTTCGCGCTTGACGTTCAGTGTTTTCGCCATCGAATCAATCTGGCCTTCAGTCAGCGTGTCGCGGTGCGTTGCCACACCGGCACCATCCTTGAAACCCTGCTTCATCGAGCGCAGATTGAAAAACAGCTTGCGCTGGGCTTTGGTGGTGGCCACTTTGACCATGCGCCAGTTTTTCAGAATGTATTCGTGAATCTCGGCCTTGATCCAGTGCATGGCGTAGCTCACCAGGCGAACGTTCTGGTCGGGATCAAAGCGTTTGACCGCCTTCATCAGGCCGATATTGCCTTCCTGAATCAGGTCACCGTGGGGCAGGCCATAGCCCAGGTATTTACGGGAAATCGATACCACCAGCCTCAGGTGAGAAAGGACCAGCTTTCCGGCCGAGTCCAGATCATTGTTTTCTTTGAGTTTCCTGGAGAATTCCTGCTCCTGCTCAAGGGTGAGCATGGGAAGGCGGTTGGCCGCTGAAATATAGGCGTCCAGATTGCCCAACGGAGGCACCATCGACCAAGGGTTGATGGCAGCCACTGCAGTGCTTGATGCAGAAGGTGCAACCGTGGCAGACATCATCGACTTTGGGGAAAGAGTGTATGACATTCAAAACTCCTTTTTTCTAGGTTCAAATGTTAGCACTCTGCTGGAGAGAGTGCTAAACAACAGGTTCAATGACTCGGATAGTACAAGGCTAATAAGTGTTAACCCTTACGCCTTGTATGACTGTAGCTAAGGGTTTTTAGTTCAGGCGCTTGAGTTACTGGTTTGTAAAGACACTGGTGCAAGCAGGCTCGCTCGGGGTTACGAGCGGATCAGCAGCAAGCAATTTTTGCTACTTTTTTAATAGCTACTAATGCATGTTCTTATTGCGCTAGAGCCTGATTTTATGTTTTAATTTTGTTTGGCGGCCTGTGGCGCGGTTTTGGGGAATCCGTGGCGGCTGCCCGCAACCCTGCGCAATCTGCTTCCCAACCGTGAGTATGAATAAAACAGGGCTATCGGTCAATGAACACGCGCGTAAGAAGCTATTAATTGCATAGGGTTTTGAGTCGTGTTCAGGGCATTTTGATGCTGTGCGGCTGCCAGTGTCCTGACTGCTGCGCGCTCACCCCTAGAATCCCTGCAAGGGAGCGGGAATGACACCAGAAGCGAAAGCCAGACAAACGATTGACGCACTACTCATAAGCGCTCACAGAGAAGTTTTTCCGTAACATGATCGACTGGTACAAAGGAAAACGATATTTTTTATTACCGAAAGACTTTCATTTGATCGCTTACAAGCAGGCTGGCACGTCTGCAATATGAATGATGCCAACATCCATGCGGCCCGTGGCGTTGCCCTCCGTGAATTTCCCCTTAACCCTGGTTTTGGTTTTGCCGACTACCTGCTTTATATAGATGGCAAGGCCGCCGGCGTGATCGAGGCCAAGAAGGAGGGCAGCACGCTGACCGGCGTCGAGATTCAATCCGCCCGCTACGCCCAGGGCCTGCCGAGCACGCTGCCCGCTTGGCGCAGGCCCTTGCCGTTCAGCTACGAATCCACCGGCATCGAGACCCGTTTCACACAGGGGCTGGACCCGCAACCGCGCGCCCGCAGCGTCTTCGCCTTCCACCGGCCCGAAACCCTGGCCGCGTTCCTGAAACACGCGCCCGCAGCCATAACCACCGTTCGCCCTGAGCCTGCCCAAGGCTCCACAGCGTATTCAGCTCAAGAACCCGGCGCCGCCTATTTCAAGGCCGCCGCCAACGACCCCGCTACCTCTGGTACGACATTTCTGG
>JAYWDL010000204.1:0-5339 GCA_043779865.1 Polaromonas sp. | reverse complement strand
GAATTCAGGCGGCTAGAGACCAATTTGATACTTAAAACGGCCCAAAAACAAGCCTTTAAACCTCAAAACTTCGGCATCCCCTTCATCCCACCCATTTTTTTCATCATTTTCATCATCCCGCTGCCCTTCATCTTCTTCATCATCCCTTGCATCTGCTCAAACTCGTTGAGCAAACGGTTGACTTCCTGCACATGAACGCCTGAGCCGGCCGCAATGCGCCGTTTGCGGGTGGCCTTGATGAGTTCTGGCTTGCGGCGCTCCAGCGGCGTCATGCTCTGGATGATGCCTTCCTTGCGCTTGATGTCTTTTTCAGCCTTGTTCATGTCGATCTGGCCGGCCTTGGCGGCCATTTGCGCTGGCAGCTTGTCAAGCAGGCTGGCCAGGCCGCCCATGTTCTTCATCTGCTGCAGCTGGCTTAAAAAATCATTGAGGTCAAAGCCGTCGCCAGCCTTGATCTTGGCGGCCAGCTTTTGCGCTTCGGCCATGTTCACGCCTGAAGCCATCTGCTCGACCAGCGCGACGATGTCGCCCATGCCCAGGATGCGGCCGGCATGGCGCTCAGCATCAAACACTTCCAGGCCGTCTATTTTCTCACTGGTGCCCGAAAACTTGATTGGCGCACCGGTGATCTGCCGCACCGAGAGCGCCGCGCCGCCGCGCGAGTCGCCGTCGGTCTTGGTCAAAATAATGCCGGTCAGCGGCAGCGCTTCCTTGAAGGCCTTGGCGGTGTTGACCGCATCCTGGCCCTGCATGGCATCGACCACGAACAGCGTTTCAACTGGATTGAGCACCGCATGCAGTTCCTTGATTTCGTTCATCAAGGCTTCGTCAATCGCCAGGCGGCCGGCGGTATCGACCAGCAGCACATCAAAGAAATGCCGGCGCGCATAGTCCAGCGCGGCCCGGGCAATGTCCACAGGCTTCTGGTCGGGCGTGCTGGGAAACCATTCGGCCCCGGCCTGCTTCGTCACCACCTTGAGCTGCTCGATGGCGGCAGGCCGGTAAACGTCGCCCGAGACTGTCAGCACTTTTTTCTTGCGCTTTTCAATCAGGTGCTTGGCCAGCTTGGCGGTGGTGGTGGTTTTACCCGCACCCTGCAGGCCTGCCATCAAAATCACCGCCGGCGGCTGCGCGGCCAGATTGATGTCGCTGACGCCCTCGCCCATGGTGGCGGCCAGTTCTCGGCTGACAATGCCGACCAGCGCCTGGCCGGGCGAGAGCGAGCCCATCACCTCCTGGCCCATCGCTTTGTCCTTGACGCGGGCAATGAAGTCGCGCACCACCGGCAGGGCCACATCGGCCTCCAGCAACGCCATGCGGACTTCGCGCAGCATGTCCTGCACATTGGATTCGGTAATGCGGGCCTGGCCACGCATTTCCTTGACGAGGCGGGATAATTTATCGGTAAGGGCTGAAGCCATGAATGAGGTCCTGAAAAACGGGGCGCCGCAAGAGTGCAACAGACCATCACAGACATGGCCAGGCGCTAAACTGTAGCCATGATTTTAGCTTTCAGCGATGGGTGGGGTCTTCTGGCGGCGGCAGGTGCGGCTACAGCCTATGCGGTACTGGCGCTGGCAACGACCCGTCTGAGCAAAGGCATCCTGCGCGGCCTGCTGCTGGCAGCCTGGTTGCTGCATGCGGTCACGCTGGCCCTAGCCTTGCTAGGCACCCCGCCGCGCTATGGTTTTGCGCCCGCACTGTCCATGACGGTCTGGCTGGTGCTGACGGTTTATGCGATTGAACGCCGCCTGTTTCCGCAGCTGCATGCGCACTGGGCACTGGCGGGGCTGGGCAGCGCAGCCGTCATTTTGTCTCTTATCTTTCCGGGAAACAGCTACCACATCACCACCTCACCGTGGCTGCCGCTTCACTGGGCGCTGGGGATTGCCTCCTACGGACTGTTTGCGGCGGCGGTGGTGCATGGCTGGCTGATGGGGCGGGCCGAGCGCTCCATCCGGCAGGCCGACCAGACGGATTCCGGCGTGCCGCTGCTGACGCTGGAACGCCTCACCTTTCGCTTTGTGGAAGCGGGTTTTGTCCTGCTTTCAGCCACGCTGCTGGTGGGCTGGCTGTTTGCCGAAACACTTTATGGCCCGGGTCTGGCCTGGAAGTGGGATCACAAAACGGTGTTTTCATTGCTGGCCTGGCTCACCTTCGCGGGTTTGCTGATCGGACGCGCGCGCCTGGGCTGGCGTGGCCTGAAAGCTGTTCGCGTGCTGTACCTGGGCTCGGCCCTGCTGCTGCTGAGCTACGCCGGTTCGCGTTTTGTACTTGAAGTCATTTTGAGGCGCGCATGAAATACCTGCTGGTCATGGGCCTGGTTCTGGTGGTCTTCTGGCTCTGGCGCCAGAACCGGCAGGCTGAAAAAAAAGCAGCTTCTGCGCCTCGTCCACGCCCAAACCCGTCAACGGCCATCACGGAAATGGTGGCCTGCAGCGTCTGCAAGGTGCATCTGCCCAGGTCGGAAGCCCTGATTGGACAGGAAGGCTTTTACTGCAGTGAGGCTCATCGCCGCCAGGCTGCAGACTAGATGAGCTCCCAAAGCCACTCCTGGCTGGAAGCTGCGGAAAAAATATCGGGCGGCTGGGCGGCTGAGCCGGCAGGAAACTCCTTCAGCCGGCTGTGGTATGTCTTCATGACATCTCGCGTTGCCATTGCCGGTGTGCTGGTGCTGCTCCAGGGAGCTATCCATGCCATGGGCAACGTCACCCATCATGCCTCCATGGCCATCTGCCTTGCCTATCTGTTCGCCACCCTGGCCGTGCGCTTGTGGGCACGTCCGCGCCCGCCCCGCAGCACTTTTGATGCGCAATGGGTTTGTACCATTGGCGTGGACGTGGTGGCGTTTTCACTGCTCAACTTCCTGCAGTCCAGCGGCATCAACTACACGCCGCTGTTTGCACTGCCGGTCCTTCTGGCCTCGATCCTGGGATCAATTTTGCTGGCATTTGGCACGGCAGCAAGTGTGACGCTGTTGCTGCTGGCCGACGCCTGGTGGATTTCACTGCAAGGAGCCGGAGATTTCAATGCACGCTTTTTACAGTCAAGCCTGAGCGGCTCCGGATTTTTTCTGGTGGCCCTGCTCGCCAACCAACTGGCGCTGCGGCTGGCACGCGAGGAAAAGCTGGTCAAGACAAGCCAGTCCGCGGCCAGGATGCAAATTCAGGTGAATGAACTGGTGATTGCAACGCTGACCGATGGCGTTCTCGTGGTGGATGCCAACGGCATGGTGCGGTCGGCCAATCCCGCCGCCGCACGCTTGCTCGCCACGCGGGATGCCGTCTGCATCGTTCCTTTCAAACTGGCCGCGCAAGCCGCCTGGCAACCGCTGATGGAACTGACGCAGCACACCTTCGCGACGCAGTCTCCGCAGCAAGCCGATGTCAGCCTGGTCAGTCAGGGCCTTAACGCCCGAAGGCTTTATGTGCGCTCGCGTCTGGCCGCTTCGCAGGACGGCACGCACGAAAGCCTGTGCGTGGTTTTTCTTGAAGATCTGCGTGAAATGGAAGCGCGTATGCGCATCGAAAAACTGGCGGCAATGGGGCGCATGTCGACCGCGGTGGCCCACGAAATCAGGAACCCGCTGGCCGCTATCTCACAGGCCAATGCCCTTCTCGAAGAAGACCTGCAGGACACCGGCCAGCGTCAGCTGACCGGCATGATCAGCCAAAATGCCCAGCGTCTGGCCAGGATAGTTGATGAAGTACTTAATATTTCGCGCGCCCAAGGGGAGATTCCGGCGCCCCAGACCACCACCTTGCGGCTCGATGAAGCCGTCTTGCGCGTTGCAACCGACTGGGGCCGGCAAAACGCTGCGTCAAAGCGGCTTGACATCAACACCGGTGCAGGCGATGCGGCGGTCTGCTTTGATGCTGAACACCTGCGGCGCCTGATGATCAACCTGCTGGACAATGCCCTGCGCTACGCCAGCGACTCAGCTCATGCAATCGAAGTGGCTACCCACCTGGTGGCGCCCGGGCAGGCCCGGCTGGCGATGTGGAGCGATGGCCAACCGCTGGAGGAAACAGTCCAGACGCATCTGTTCGAACCCTTTTTCTCTTCAGAAAGCCGCTCCAGCGGGCTGGGTCTTTATATTTGCCGGGAGTTGTGCGAACGCTACGGCGCCCTTATTGGCTACCAGCGTGTGTTGCGCGAAGGCATTGAGGGCAATGAATTTTTCATTCTATTCAGGCCGGCTTCACTGTCTTCAAACCTGAGCCTGCCTTATTTCGACACCATTCTTGTCTGAGACCATGAGCATTCAAACCCCCGCCTTGCCTGCCGCCCGGATTCTTGTCATTGATGATGAGCCGGACTTGCGCACCCTGTATGAACTCACCCTGCTCAGGCAAGGCTATCGGGTGGAAGCGGCTGGTGACCTGCTGCAGGCGCGTGAACACCTCAAGGCGCATCGCTTTGATGCCGTCATCACCGACATGCGCCTGCCTGACGGTCTGGGGCTCGAATTGCTGCGCGATCTGGCGGCCCAGCGCCGGCCAGAGCGCTGCGTGGTCATTACAGCGCATGGCTCCGCCGAAAACGCGGTGGAAGCGCTCAAGGCAGGGGCCTTTGATTACCTTACCAAACCCGTTGATCTCAAGCAGTTCCGCAGCGTCGTGGCGTCGGCCATCCAGGAAACCCAAAATGAGGGCTTGCCTGGCATCAGGGGCGAAGGGCGCACAGCGATACCCGGCGCCGGAGTTGCTGCTGCAGCACTTTCCAAACCAGGCGATGCTACGGCCGTCCTGCAAAAGCTGGTCGGCGCATCGCCAGCAATGCAGGCCGTGAAATCCCGCATTGTCAAAGTGGCCGGCAGCATGGCACCGGTGTTGATCCGGGGCGAATCGGGCACTGGCAAGGAACTGGTGGCGCGCGCTGTGCATGGCTGCAGCCACCGTGCCGCCAGTCCGTTTGTGGCGGTTAATTGCAGCGCCATTCCCGAAAACCTGCTTGAAGCCGAGTTTTTCGGCGCACGCAAAGGCGCTTACACCGGCTCAACCCAGGACCGGCTTGGACTTTTCCAGGCGGCCAAGGGCGGAACGCTGTTTCTTGATGAAATTGGCGACCTGCCGCTGGCCATGCAATCCAAGCTGCTGCGGGCGATTCAGGAGCGCACCGTTCGTCCGCTGGGTTCGCCGCAGGAAGATACTGTCGATGTGCGAATTGTCAGCGCCACCCACAAGAACCTGGCGGCGGGCGTTGAGACCGGCATGTTTCGCCAGGATTTGTACTACCGGCTCAATGTGATCGAAGTTGTCGTGCCGCCGCTGCGCGAACGGCTGGAAGACCTGCCGGCGCTTTGTCATGCGCTGCTGGCGAGAATCTGTCAGGAGTCG
>JAYWDL010000203.1:0-5341 GCA_043779865.1 Polaromonas sp. | reverse complement strand
TTCCGCGTGTAACAGCTTGACGCTCATTCCCTTACTTCCCTTGTTTATCCTGGTTTTCCCGTTTGACACGGTTACCTGGTTTAACCTTGCTAACTTTTTTTAACCACCACTTGGCAAGCTCATCAACTCTATCTCCTGCACTTACTTCTATTGTTACTTTTCTACACGCCTTCATTCTGTAGGTGAATCCGCCGAAAAACAAGAAGTTTTTTTTATTTAGAAAAGATTGGCGTCGAAATTCTGACACTGGAAACTCTATCGCCGCGCTGTCCTTACGCTTGAGTTAGGTAGACGCTACATACCCGACACGCTTGCTCTATTCGGCTCGTGTGTGTGAGTTTGAGAGATAAGCCGGGGCAATTCAGACGAAGCGCAACCTGAAGGCGTTATGAACTTTGCCGAAGACGCCGCCTGAAAGCTGCAGTAGACCTGAGCTGCCGCCCAGGCAAGCAAGTTGCTATTAAAACAATAGCTTCTAACGCCCGCCATCTATTGGTTATAAGTATTTTTTATACTTAAAATAGAGGGGTATCAAAGGGTTTTTCAGCGCCAGAAATGCATTCCCGTCAGTTTTTTACCCCAATGAACGAAAACACGGCATCACTTTTTTATGATCCGATTTAAAAAATCTCACGACGAATCAGTGGCTTAAAAACACGTCTGATCGGGGCCTGCGCCAATGCGCTCAGAACGCACGTTCTGCTTCGCATTAGGGATGTTTTAATATATTTCTTAAGTTACATTTAGTAAATTAAGACATTGTGATTTATGGACCTTCATTGAAGCCAAAATCAAACGCTTCGCGACTGATTGCAAGAAGCCAGGTATCCGCGCGGGTTGCACACTACCCGCGTACCCTTGACAAGCAGCGAGCCGGTAAAGCGTGGATGAATGCTTTGGCGCGAGGGCGCGTGGTGCGTAATGACGACGGTCGGCCCCGCATGCGGCTCGGCCAGCCGGCATTCAAGCCAGGTGGCGTGGGCCTGGCACAGCGCTGCGCAATCCTCCGGCGTAAACAAGCTGCCCGGGGCCTCGTCCCTGTGGATTTTTTTGAAATCGCGGATCAAGCCTTGCGCCTCCTGCATGGCCAGCGTGCGCGGCTCGCCTTCGCCCTGGAGCAAGAAATCAGTCCAGAGCGTAGCGCCGAGAAAACGCACACCCTGGAGAATGATTTCGTCACAGTCCAGCACCTGAATCTGGGTGCCAGCACACAGCGCCTTGAGCTGGCTCACGGTGCCCGTCATGCTGCTGCCGTAGAACTCGTGGTTGTCGGGCACATAAAGCACGGGCCTGTCAAACCCGCTGACCCATTTCACCGCATCCGGTGGGCCGGCAATGTCTCCGCCAGGATGACCACATCGGCATCGTTATGAGGTATGGGCAACTCGCCGCAACTCGCCGCAACTCAGGTGCAGGTCAGGTGCAGGTGCAGGTGCAGGTCAGACAGGATGTTGAGTTTCAAGGACTCTTTCAAATGTAGGCCTCATGGCATTCCGTGCCTGCACAGACGCCAGACCGCCGTGCCGCCAAGCAGTGGCACAGCCAAGCCAGGCCTCAGCCGCGTGCGCGCTGGTACAGGCCCTGGACCTTGGGCACATTGGACTGCAGGTGCTGGATGCGCTCTGGCCCCGAAGGATGCGTCGACAGAAAGCCGGGACCACCAGCCCCGCCGCCCGCCTGTGCCATTTTTTGCCACAGGCTGACCGCAGCCTGGGGGTCGTAGCCGCCGCGTGCGGCCAGTTCCAGCCCCACCAGATCGGCGTCGGTTTCGTCTTCGCGGCTGAAGCGCAGCGTGAGCAATTGGGTGCCGATATTGGCCGCCACATCGCCCAGCTGTCCCAGCCCCAGCAACTGCGCGCCCAGCGACAGCAGGGTGCCGGTGCCCTGGCTTTTGGCAATGCGGGCCCTGGCATGTTCGCGCAGCGCATGGGCCATTTCGTGACCCATGATCATGGCGACTTCGTCATCAGTCAGCTTGAGCTGCTCCAGAATGCCGGTATAAAAGGCGATTTTGCCGCCCGGCATGCAAAACGCATTGATCTGCTTGCTGCCAATCAGGTTGACTTCCCAGCGCCACTGCTTGGCACGGTCATTCCATTGCGCGGCCTGCGGTATCAGGCGCCCGGCGATGACGCGCAGGCGCTGCAACTGCGCGTTGCCTTGCTGTGCCAGTGCGCCCTGCGCCCTGGCATCGGCCAGCAACTTGGCGTATTCCTGGGTGGAGGCGCTTTCGAGTTCTTCGGCGGGCACCAGATTGCGCAGACCCGACGACCGCCCCACATCCACTTGGGCCAGCAAAGGGGTGGAAGCCATCGTTGCCGTGGCGCCGGCAGCCGCCAGCAAAAAGCCACGGCGGCCCGACCAGGCAGAGTGTTTGACATCGCATAAAAAGCACATGGGTGAATAATAGCCACAAATTAAAACGCCAATGTCAGACAAAACCTCTTCAATCTCCGCTTGCGGACCGCCAATTGCCGCTCTAGCCAGCTCCGCTCACACTGCCGCGATGCCTGGCCAGAAGAAGGGCTGGCGCGATGTCTGGCACGTATATTCCGAAGCCGCTACCCTTCGCATGCTGCTGCTGGGTTTTTCAGCCGGCCTGCCGCTGTTGCTGGTGTTTGGCACGCTGAGCTTCTGGTTGCGCGAAGCGGGCATTGACCGCACCACGATTGGCTACCTGAGCTGGGTCGGCCTGGCCTACGGCTTCAAGTGGGTCTGGGCGCCGCTGGTTGACCGGCTGCCGATTCCGCTGCTGACGCGCCTGCTCGGGCGGCGGCGCAGCTGGCTGCTGCTGTCGCAAGCCACCATCATGACGGCGCTGGTGGCCATGGCGTTGACCGACCCCAAGCTGGCGCTGATGCCCATGGTGTGGTGCGCGCTGGCGGTGGCGTTTGGCTCGGCCACGCAGGACATTGCGCTGGACGCCTACCGGATCGAGTCGGCCGACACGCAGCGCCAGGCCGCGCTGGCCGCCGCCTACCAGACCGGCTACCGCATCGCGATGATCTGGTCCGGCGCCGGCGCGCTGTGGATTGCCGCCCGCGCCGAAATCGTCGGCATCGCCGGGGTCAGTACCTACCAGCATGGCGCCTGGCAAACGGCTTACCTGGTGATGGCGGCGTCGATGCTGCTGGGCGTGGTGACGGTGCTGTTTTCGCCCGAGCCCCAGCGCCGCGAACTGCCGCCCAGCAAAAACGCAGCCGACTGGTTCAGGGGCGCACTGATTGAGCCTTTCGCCGATTTTCTGCGGCGCTACGGCAAGCAGGCGCTGCTGATCCTGGCCTTGATTGCGATGTACCGCATCAGCGATGTCGTCATGGGCATCATGGCGAATCCGTTTTATGTCGACATGGGCTACACCAAGGACGAAGTGGCGACGGTGACCAAAATCTACGGCGTCATCATGACGCTGGTCGGCGCGTTTTTGGGCGGCGGGCTGGCGATGCGCTTTGGCGTCATGAAGGTGCTGATGCTGGGCGCGGTGTTGAGCGCCGGCAGCAACCTGCTGTTTGCCTGGCTGGGAACGCGCGGTCACGATGTCACGTCGCTGATCTTCGTGATTTCAGCCGACAACCTGTCCAGCGGCATCGCCTCGGCCGCCTTCATTGCCTACCTGTCGAGCCTGACCAACATCAACTATTCGGCCACCCAGTACGCGCTTTTCAGCTCCATGATGCTGCTGCTGCCCAAGGCGCTGGCGGGTTACTCGGGCCGCTATGTTGATGCTTTTGGCTACAGTAACTTTTTTACCGCGACCGCCTTGCTGGGGTTGCCGGTGCTGCTGCTGATTGGCCTCGCTTCAAGGTCAAAAACGCCTCCAGCGCAATGAATGTGTGCGCTAACTGCTATTTATTTGATAGCAAACCCAGGCCGGCGGCTGGAAATATTCATTTACCTGATCTTTACGGCGGCTTCAAGCGCAATTGTTGCGCCCGGTGCAACATGAGCCCTATGGCATCAATCCGCCGAGCGGACACACCTTTCCAACCAGGGACCGGCCCATGACACAGCAGCTTTTGATGATCGAAGACGATACCCGCCTGGCCACCATGGTGGGTGAATATCTGCGCCAGTCGGGTTACGGCTTTACCCATGCCGCCACCGGCGCCAGCGGCCTGGAAACGCTGCACGCCAGTCCGCCTGACCTGGTTATTCTGGACCTGATGCTGCCCGACATGGACGGACTGGAAGTGTGCCGCCGCATCAAAGGCCAGGGCAGCGAATCAGCCCACACGGCCGTGCTGATGCTCACCGCCAAGGGCGACCCGATGGACCGCATCGTCGGCCTGGAAATTGGCGCGGACGATTACCTGCCCAAGCCGTTTGAACCACGCGAATTGCTGGCCCGAATTCGCGCCGTGCTGCGCCGGAGCGGCGATTCCGGCAATAACAACAATGGCGCGGCTGCGGGCAGCCACAAGGTCATGCGCTTTGGCTCGCTTGAGATCGACCGCGATGCGCGCGCTGTCTCTGTCTCGGGCACCCCGTGCGAGCTGACGTCCTACCAGTTCGACCTGCTGGTGACGCTCGCCGAGCGCGCCGGCCGGGTGCTCAGCCGCGACCAGATCATGGAGGCGGTGCGCGGGCGCGAGCTGGAAGCGTTTGACCGCTCGATTGATGTTCACATGGGCCGGATCCGCAATGCCATCGAACTGGACGCAAAAGACCCGAAACGCATCCTCACGGTTCGCGGCGTGGGTTACGTCTTTGCCAAGCAGCAGGACTGATGCCTGTCATGTGGGCACGCTTTACGTCGCACCTGTATATCCGCATCTGGCTCGCCGTAGTGGCCACTGTGGTGGTGCTGACTTTTCTGGTGGGCGCGGCCTGGCGACTCAGCACCGTCGGGCCCCAACTGCCGATCCGTGAAGTGCTGGTCCACAACACCGCCGGTGAAGTGATTGGCACGGCGCAAACCAGGCCTGACCGCCAGCCCGGCGATGACCTGGAGTTTGACGTGGTTACCAAAGACGGCCAGACCCTGAACCTGCTGTTGCCCCGGCCCAAACGGCCTCCGGGCAACCCCTGGAACCGGCCGCCATTTGGCTTTGGCTGGATGCTCGGCCTGGTCGGGCTTGCCGTGGCGCTGGGGGCTTATCCCATCATGCGGCGCCTGACGCTGCGGCTTGAAGCGCTGCAGCGCGGCGTCGAGCGCTGGGGCGCAGGCGACCTGTCGGCGCGCGTGAATGCCAACGGCAGCGACGAAGTGGCTTTTCTGGCCGGGCGCTTCAACCATGCCGCCGAGCGGATAGAAACGCTGATGGATTCGCATAAATCGCTGCTGGCCAATGCCTCCCACGAATTGCGTTCGCCGCTGGCGCGCATTCGCATGGGACTGGAG
>JAYWDL010000202.1:0-5363 GCA_043779865.1 Polaromonas sp. | reverse complement strand
CAGTGGTGCGGCGCGGTAGTTCCAGCGCGGCAGGTGCTCGTCGAAGGTGATGCGGATGGTTTGGAGGAAGTCTGCGGCGCATTTTTTGCCTGCGGCATACACGCCCTCCAAAATGTCTACTGATACCTTCAATCCGGTGGTGGTTTTCGTCTTCGCCATGAACCGTTTGGCGATCTCGACCGTGTGGAAAATCACCCCTTTGCAGGCCTGCGTCACATGGGCAAACAAGCGATGCTCAATCGGGTTGTGTTTTGAGCAGTACGGCGGGTAATGCGCTACGCGGATTTCCAACCCAAGGCGCTGGGCCAAGTTCTGCAGCGCTTCCTTGAACACGTGCCGATTGGAGGCGTTGGAGCCTCCTCCATCGCACAGCAGCAAGAGACGACGGGCGTTGGGGTATTGACGCATGCCATGCTGGGTCCACCAGTGCGCGATGGAGTCGCAGCAGAACTCGCTGGTGTCCACGCTGGTGTTGAGGTGCATGTACCCCTCGTTGCGTGCCACGTCATACAGACCATGCGGAATCAGTTTGCCAACTCCCGCACTGGGGAAGTCGTGATCCAGCGTGTGTACCTGAACCTGCGTGAAGGTTGTGCCTTCCCGTGAGAAATTGCCGATCAGCTCCTTCTTTTTGGTGTCGATGCTGATCACCGGAGCGCCCTGCTGCAGGTACAGCGCTTTGAGGCTGGCGATGTTTTCAAACTGCGCATTGCGGTCCGGGTGCGTACCCATGGACTTTTTCTTGCAGGCTTTGCGCTGGCCCAGATGGCTCTTCTTGAGCAGTTTGCGCACAACGTGCCGACTCGCTGGTGTGCCCATCTGCGCTAATCGCCTGCTGATCTCACGCCTGGATAAATTGGTCCACAAAACGCCTTCACGCATCGGATCGCCCGCCGTGAATTCCGCCAAAATTTTGTCGAAGTTCTCCTCCAGCGTCGCACTGCGCTCAATCAGACTTTTGCGTCCGCCCCCTTTTTTCGAACCCGGCTGGCTGCGGGGTCTTCCTCCAAGTCCAACTCAGCGAGTCCTTGGCGCACGGTCTTGGCATCTATTTTGAACAGCACACAGATGTATTCGAGTCCGCCGTGCTCCAGCTTCAAAACCTCAATCGCCGCATAGCGACGACGGTCTTTCTCCGACAGCGTTGCAAACAGCCGTCTCATCTTCAACTCTATGTCTTTTGTATAGCCCGTCACTCTGCAAATCCCCGCCTTTTTCTCAACAGTCTTGATCATCCCACGCGGCGAGGAACATTCCTATTCCGGGAAGTTGTTTTTTGCCAGATCCTTATCGAAGTTCACCGGCGACACGGCGTAGAGCGCCAGCATGACGGCCGCGGGTATCAGCCAGCCCGGCCTCAGAGGATGCCGCGCTGCGAACCACAGGAGCCGCAGATCGTTGCGGCTGACTCGCCATAACAAAACAAAAGGTCTTCTCATCGCCGGCTCCCGCCGTGGACACAGCGCCCAAATGCCGATGTCTTTGCACGGTTCAAGGACTTGTACGATAAATTTAAGTCCGTGCAGCGAAAAGAATGCTCGGAAATCCGACTTCCACCCCGCATCAACTCGTGCATTGCAGCTGAAGCGATTGAATGCGTCCGCCAAAGCCCAGTTTTTTAATCAGGCCGGCTTCCTTGCTGTTGGCAGCAAACTCAACCGATTTATCCTTGAACAGCTGATGCTCGTAAATCTTCAGCGTCGCCTTGGGACCGAGCACCAGGCTGTCGATGCTTTTTTTGAACTGGCGGCCGCTTCCCTTGTCCAGGCTGCCGATGCTCGCGGGTCCGACGACGGTCAGCATGTCGCCCTTGAAATTGCGTTCGTCGTAAAACTGTGCCCAGCATCCGCTTTCCAGCGCCTTGTTCGAAATTTCGATGGGAACCAACAGCACGAGAGGCGCGGGCTGATTGTCCGACGCTGCGGGCGCCTGCGAAAACGACGTCGGTACCGCCAGCGTCAGCGCACCAGCCAGCAGAAATGGAGCAAGTGCTTTCATGGAAGACCTTTTTGGTGAGTTTGTACATTGTCATTGGCAACCATCGCAACTTACACTCTATCCATACTTCAAAACTACGCTGTAAGAAGTTCGACTCCGCCGTGGTAGGAAAATTGCTTTTAATTTCCGGTCTACCTGGAGTGCGTGGCGTTTATCTGACCGTGTCAGTTCCCTGCCATCAGACCATGGCCGAGTCTTTGCATGCCCGGTGATTCTCGCGCCGATGAAGAACGTGTGATGGCGGTTGTTTTCCTCGGAACCACAATCTGCCCCATCCTGTTCTTTTGGCAAGCCTCCCAAGACGTCGAATACAGTCATCGATGCCCTGCTCAGATCGCAAGCACGCGTCACCACATTTTTGGCTGGGATGCATCCTGATCACGGACGTGGACCGTCGGTTTGGACCTGACTACGAGAAAAGTTTTGCCGTTCTCCGACGGTCTTGATCACTTGTCAACGAAATTCCTGGCAATGCCGTTTTACACAAGCTGCCCGATGTTCAATCCCGCCATGCAGCCTACTGAAGGAATCCTTATGAATAAAAGCTTTCGTACCATTGCGCTTGCCCTTGGCGTCTTGTACGCTGCGGCAGGCTTTGCCCAAACGCCCGCGCCAGCGACTGTCCCGGCTGCCAAAGCCAGTGCGCCAACTGGCAGCGCTGCCAAGCCAGCGGTGGATCCAATGGCCAAGCCCAAGACGACCTCCGCAGCAAAAAATGCAGTGCCCGCGACGGCGGCTGCCGGCGGCGGCGATGGAAAAGTCTGGGTGAACACCAAGTCCAAAACGTATCACTGCGAGGGCACGAAGTTTTACGGCAAGACCAAATCGGGCGAATACATGCTAGAGGCCGATGCCAAGGCAAAAGGCTACCACGCCGACCACAAAAAGGCGTGCGCCGCATAACGCTTGAACCGCTATCGGATCATTTTGAGGGCGCCCGGGCGCCCTTTTCGTTTTCTGGCGGCCGGGCGCCTGACTTCAATCGTGTGGTCAAAATGGAAGGTTCTGTCGCGTTGGCGGTCAAGCCGCCCTCTCGTCTATGCTGAGTGCTTTAACTGAAAAGGCTTGAAACGCGATGCTGGCTACCAAAGGAATGCGTTTCCCAATCGACAGCATTCCGGTTTGCATCCGCTGGTACGCGGCGTATCCATTGAGCTAGCGCCATCTTGAGAAAATGAGGGAAGAACGCGGTGTGTTTGTTGACCATTCTTCAATCAACCGCTGGGCGATCCGGTTTCTGCCAGAGCGGGAGCACCATCGGTCGGTCATTGGCGTCCAGATGCAATGATTGGAGACGGTGATTTCGGCACATTTGGGTCTTCGCACTTTTAAAGACGCCAATCTAAACTCCCGCCATGCCCGCCTACACCTTTGAAGCCCTTACCGCCGACGGCCAGACCCGCAAGGGCGTGATGCAGGCCGACACGGCCCGCCTGGCGCGTGGCTTGCTGCGCGCGCAGGCGCTGGTGCCGGTGCTGGTGGAGGCGGTGTCTGCTGGGGTGGCCAATGACGCGAAGCAGGGCTTCAACCTCAACCCATCGCTGTTCACCCGCCGCGTCTTCAACACCACCGGCCTGACCATCTGGACGCGTCAGATCGCCGGGCTGGTGTCGTCGGGCCTGCCACTGGAGCGGGCGCTGACATCGCTGACGGACGAGGCGCAGGACGAGGCACAGCGCAATCTGGTGGCCACCCTGCGTTCTGAAGTCAACGGCGGGGCCACGTTTGCCAAAGCGCTGTCACAGCACCCGCGCGAGTTCTCAGGCATCTACGTGGCGGTGATTGGCGCGGGCGAGCAAAGCGGCAACCTGGGCCTGGTGCTGGAGCGTCTGGCCGACGACCTGGAAGAGCAGCAGGCGCTCAAGGCCAAGCTGATTGGCGCAGCGCTGTACCCGGCCATCGTCACCCTGGTGGCGATTGTCATTGTGATGTTTCTTCTGGGCTATGTGGTGCCGCAGGTGGCCAACGTATTTGCCGGCAGCAAGCGGGCGCTGCCGATGCTGACGATCATCATGCTGGGCTTGGGAAATTTTGTACGCGATTATGGCTGGTTGATGTTGATTGCTATTATTATAATAGCTATCTTTGCACGCCTGATGTGGGCTAGCAGAACATTTCGTGAGAAATTCGATGCATTTTGGCTGACTTTGCCAGTGCTGGGGCGATTGAGCTGCGGCTACAACGCCGCGCGTTTTGCCAGCACACTGGCCATGCTGGCGCAAGCTGGTGTGCCGATCCTCAAGGCCTTGCAGGCGGCGGCCGATACATTGTCAAACCGGGCGATGCGCGCCGATGCCCTGCAGGCGCTGGTGATGGTGCGCGAGGGCGCGCCGCTGGCATCCGCCCTGGCGCAGAAAAAGCGCTTCCCTGCACTGCTGGCCATGTTTGCCCGTCTGGGCGAGCAAACGGGTCAACTGCCCCTGATGCTGGGCCGCGCGGCCAAACAGCTCAGCACCGAAGTGCAGCGCCGTTCAATGCAATTGGCCACCATCGCCGAGCCGCTGCTGATTGTGGGCATGGGGCTGGTGGTGATGCTGATTGTGCTGGCGGTGCTGTTGCCGATCATTCAGCTCAATCAACTCGTGAAATGAAAACGCATGGCTGCCACGCTTGACGGCAAACTGGTGGTCGCGATCTCGTCGCGCGCGCTGTTCGATTTCGAAGAAGAAAACGAGGTTTTCGAGCACGGCGAAGGGCCGCACAAAGACCGCGCTTACATGAATTTACAGCTTGACCGGCTGGAGTTGCCCGCCAAGCGGGGCGTGGCGTTCTCCTTGGTGAAAAAGCTGCTGGCCTTTAACGACACGCTCAACGACAAGGTCAACGACACGCTCAACGACTCAGTTAACGAAAAGGTTATCGACAAGGTCAATGACAAGTCTGGTGACAGCAAGGCGCAGCGGGTCGAAGTGGTGATCCTGTCGCGCAATGACCCGGTCAGCGGCATGCGGGTGTTTCGCTCGGCGCAGCATTACGGTTTGCTGATTGAGCGCGGCAGCTTCACGCGCGGGCAGCCACCGTGGCGTTACCTGAAACCACTGCACGCCAACCTGTTTCTGTCAGCGCACTTGAGCGACGTGCGCGCCGCGCTGGACGCCGGTGTGCCCGCCGCCCAGGTCTACCCGCATTCTGCGCACGCCAGCGAGGCGCACCCCAATGAAGTGCGCATCGCCTTTGATGGTGACGCCGTGCTGTTCAGCGACGAGGCTGAGCGGGTCTACCAGTCGCAGGGCCTGTCAGCCTTTCAAAAGCACGAGACCGACAAGGCCAGCCTGCCGCTGCCGGCCGGCCCGTTCAAGCCGCTCTTGGCCGCGCTACAAAGGTTGCAGCAGGAAGGCACGCCCACCATGCGCCTGCGCACTGCG
>JAYWDL010000201.1:0-5364 GCA_043779865.1 Polaromonas sp. | reverse complement strand
ACCCGTACAAAGACACAGCCGGCCCGGCCATCAACCCGCTGATCAAGATCATCAACATCGTGGCGCTGCTGATCGTGCCGCTGATGATGAAGTTTCATGGCGGCAACGCCAATGCGGCGCCAAGCGCCCCCGTTGCCGCACCCGTAACAATGAGTGCACCGGCGGTTCCAGCCACCACGGTGACCGCACCCGGCGTGCCCGCGCCGGCGCCGACCCAGGCACCCGGCGCAGCAGCGACACCCACTCCGGTGCCTGCCGCAAAATAAGCGCAGCGCCCTGACCCAGAAAGCCCGGTCCGCCGGGCTTTTTTCATGGGTCGCGCTTCTTCCGGGCTTGGCCGAGGCTTCGCGCACAATGGAGTCTGGAGGAAAACCATGGGCAAACTTGTTCTGCGCCGTCTGCTGATCGATCTCGAAACGCCTTTGCCCCGCCACCGGTGCGCTGACGATGCGTTCCGCATGGCCTTCTTCAATACGCTGTCCATGAGTTTCCTGGTCGGCGAGCAGTTTTCATGGACGCGGTGCGCGACGGGCTCAAGGCCTTGCCTGCTGAACTGCAGGAGCACTACAGAGCCGAAGCCCTGGGCTTTATCGGCCAGGAAGCGACGCACCGTCGCCTTCACAGCCCGTTCAACGGCCACCTGGACAGGCAAGGCCTGGTCAACGACTGGGCGCCGCGCGTCGAAAGAAACATGAAACAGATGGCCGGCACCAACCCGCATCACGCACTGGCCATCACCGCGGCCAACGAACATTTCACCGCGATTTTTCCGAGTAGCTGCTGCGCAACCATGGCCTGCTAGCCCCCTGCGAACCACACCTGCAAACCATGTGGCTGTGGCACTGCGCCGAAGAGTTCGAGCATAAAAACACGGCTTTTGATGTCTACGCCGCGCTGGGCGGCAGCTACGAATGGCGCATCAAGTGGTTCCGCCGCATCAGCCTCATTTTCTTGAGCGACACCCTGCGCCAGACCGTCAATAACCTCAGCCCTGACGGCAGGCTGTGGCAGTGGCGCACCTGGAAAAGCGCGGCGAGCTTTCTGCTCGGCCAGCGTGGCCTGATCCGCCAGACCTTCCAGCTCTGGCGCGCCTACCTGCGCAAAGACTTTCACTCGAGCCGGCAGTCCAGCAGCCTGTCGGCCCCGTTGGTTGTCGGACAACCGCCAGGCCTACACCACCGTAGGTACATCGGTCTGAGCCTCCTCAGGCCGAAGGCAGCTGTCCTTCTTTCGCTACTGATTCAATCGCTGCCTGCATGCAGGGATTGACTGCGCTGAAGGAGGTGGTGTCCATCATCGCCGGTCCGCCGCCAGCCCTCAAAATTTAAGCCAGACAGGCTGCAGCCCTTGGCAGACTCTGGCCCGAAGTGCAACACCCTGTTTACAGGGCCCGGCTGACCGACTGCACTGCCCGCTTTTCCAGCGTCCACTGGTGCATGGAGCCGTCATACAGCCTGGTCTGCTTGTTACCCAGAATTTCAGACAGCACGAACCAGGTACTGGATGCCAGATTGCCGGTATTGCAGTAGGCGATGGCAGGCGCCTGCGGATCAACGCCGCTCATCGTGAAGATATCCCGGTAGGTGTCCTTGGCCAGCATGCGTACGGCATCGCCACCTTCGGTGGTCAGCAGCTCAAACGACACATTCTTCGCGCCCGGAACGTGACCATAGGCACTGACGCTGCTGCTTTTACTCAGCCCCAGGTACATGGACGCATTGCGCGCATCGACCAATTGCGTCGCCTTGGTGTTCATGGCTTTTTCGACGTCTTCGGAGTTGGCCGAGAATTCGGCCGTGCGATCGGCCTTTGCTGCCCAGTTACCCTCGCTGACCTTGGCCGGCGCAATGCTGACCTCGCGGCCTTCGGCCAGCCAGGCTGCGGTGCCGCCATTGACGATGGCCACGTTGTCTTCACCGTAGACCTTGAACTGCCAGTACAGGCGCGCGGCGTCGTTGAAGTCCACCGGCTCCATGCCGGCCGCGACGATCACGATGGGCCGGCCGGCCTGCACGCCCCACTGGCGCGCCAGCTTCTCGAAATCGGCACGCTCCGGGATCATGGCACTGACCTTGTTGCCGCCGATCATGCGATCAACGCGTACTTTCTTGTTGTCCACCGGCGTAGCATCGGCAATGTGGCCACCGAGTTCAACCAGGAATTTCTTGCCGGTCTTCTTGTCGGTCTCGAACTGCGGTGTGACCGTGAAGGACTTCTGGCTCGGACGCACGTCGAGCACCGTGACTTCCGCCTTGTTTTTAGCCAGCCACTCGCCATCGACCACCGGGCCGGGCACCTGCAGGGCCCAGCTCCATGGGGCCAGCCCGAGCAGGGCAACGCCGGCAATGTAACGAATTTGCGTTTTCATCTTGATCTCCTTTAGTTGTGTTGACTCGAAACCTGGCCTTGCAGCTCGACTGCATCCTGCGGCCAGTGAATGGGAAACGAACTCCATACGGCGATCTGCCGGTCATCCCGGGCCGCCTTGCGGCTAACCTGATGCTGCCCGCAATGCCTGACAAGGCCCGCATCACGGGCCTGCAGCATGTAGCGCAAGGGGGCGGCATAAATCCGCACCATGTCGGCCAGCCAAAGCGCCACGCCGGCCAACGGTCCGCGCAGACGCAGCTGCAGATCGTTCAGTCCTTGCACCAACTGGCGCGCAGCCATCCAGCGCTCGCCCGTCACCCACTGGTTGGTGGCAAACCAGCTCAAGGGCGTACCGCGGGCATCCAGTGACAGGCCTGCCAGATGCGAAAGTCGCCCTTGCTGATCGCGCCGGAACAGGTGAATATGCCCGTGCTCCTGGGGATGACGTGCACCGCCCGGCTGGCTGTCGTCATGGGCATGGTAGTAAAACTGCCAGCGCTCGGTGACATCCACCGCATCGCTTGCAGGGAAATGCTGCCAGGCTTCAAAGCGCCGGGCACGCCCAATGAAAGGGTGCAGGATGGAACGCCCCCGGCGGGCCAGAGCCAGTTGGCGTGCCAACGCAGAGCGGGCCGCGTCTTGTCTGGTGTCCCCGTCGGCCATGCGCGCCCCGATTACCTGGTTTTTCCAGCGCAGGGGTTATCGCCGCTTTTCCTGCGGCTGGCGCCTGCGCACGGGTTGGCATCATCCTTGTTGGCACGCCGGCGCGTGGCGGCACAGGGATTGCCGGCGCAGGGGTTGCCTGCCTTGCTGGCGCGCTTTTTGGCGGCACAGGGATTGGCACCGGCACAAGGAGCGGAAGCCGCCTTGGCAGGCGCGTCGGCCGCCGCCAGTGCAGCCGGAGCCACCGGCACGGTCAGCAGGGTCATAGCCAGAGCCGACACCAGCGAGCCCAGATTGGCGCGAGAACTTTTCATCATCAAACTCCTTGGAAAAAACAATGGCGTGACGTGGGGTCAGGCCGCGCCGCGTTGCCGCGCCCGGCGCTCAAACCAGCCACCGAGAAAAAATACGCCGACCGCAGCAGCCACCAGAACCGCCAGCACCAGCCATTCCGGAACCCCCAGCGCCTCCGGCAGACGATCGCCCTTGGTCAACTCACCGGCGGTGGTGAGCGGGTCCAGCCATGGAAACAGGCTGGCAAAGGCAAACGTGCCGATCAGAATCCCCCCCAAAAACACCAGGGCATCGATCCGGCCCGTCATCACCCCCACAGCCGAGGTGCCCGGGCAGTAGCCGCCCACGGCGAAACCCGCCCCGATCAATACGCCACCTGCTGCAACGGCCCACAGGTAGGGAGCCGGAACATAGATGGAAGCAGCCTCCACCCAACCAGCCAGCTCGAGCACGTAAATGCCGACCGCCGCAAAAACAATGGCAGTGAACATGACCTTGAACACGGACCAGTCGGTCAGGCGAAATTGCGCCGTCAGCTTGCAGCCGCTTCCAAAACCGGCACGCTCCAGCACAAAACCAAAACCAAAACCAAGCAACACGCCCACCAGGGGGCCGCTTGCGGCCATCAGCGCATTCATTTCACACCTCCACCGGTCAGGCGCGAGATGATCAGACCGGCCACAAAAAATGCGCCAAGAAATACAAACCCTGCCACCCCCAGCACAGCCGAGCCGGACAAGCCCAAACCACTGGTGCAGCCTGCCGCAATGCGTGCACCGAAACCGGCGAGAATGCCGCCCGCCAGTGCCTTGAACAGGCGCCCGCTTCGCCCCGAAGAACCGGCACCCTCAATCCGCAAGGCCACACGTCCAGCCAGCACCGCAGAAACCAGCGCACCGATAAACACCCCCAGCATCTGCCAGGTGATCCAGGATGACAGCACCGGGCCGCCTTCCAGCATGGGGCCCAGGTAATCGTTGGCCTGCGTCCAGCCAGGCACGACAGCATCGCCCAGCCAGGCACTCAGCCGCGTCGTGAAACCCGTCGCCCCCAAGCCATGCCCCGTCAGGACAAAGGTCAGCAGCAGCACGACCCCGAGGGCCAGCCCGGCTACCCAAGCCGGCCAGTAGGGCCGCTCGGGGAGTTCACATTCATTCATGATTTGCATGGTTTGTTCCTCAATTTATTTCTCAATTTCAATCGGTGGCTGCACCAGTTTCGGCACGGCTTCCAGCAATAATTTCCCCGCCAGCTCGACTTTCAACGCTTCACCGTCACGGCAGAACCACTGGTGAAGGGTTGCAATCACGGCCGCTGTTGCCGGATCACTCAAGGAGTAGTAAATCCGCCGTCCCTCGCGCCGCGTGCTGACACAGCCATTGACACGCAGTACCGTCAAATGCTGCGACAAGGTCGGCTGGGAAACACCTGTTTGCACCTCAATGTCTCCCACGCAGCACTCTCCCTGGATCAGAGAGCACAAGATCAACAGGCGCTCTTCATGCCCCAAGGCACGCAACAGCGCACAGGCACGGCCGGCATTGGCTTGCAACTGCCCGGTCAAGGCTGGTGCGAACCCGAGTTCACTGTCGGTATCTGGCGGCATTGTCATACTTATTTTTAAATTATTATTTATTTTTTGAAATTAATCCAATAAAACATGACGCGGGTTTTCCCGACTTGTTATTTTTCACGATCTTTCTGCCAATAAAAAACGAGACGGCCAGCAGGTGGGCTTGGCGCTGGCTAGCGGGCTAATGCAGCGAAGACGGCGAGGACGTGCAGCCCACCCATGGTTTCTTGCGTTCATCCACCAAGGGCTCGAGCCCGATCAGACCAAGACCCTGGGTGCCTTGCGTTTTCGCACAAAATCACAGACATGCAACTCAACTACATCGCCAACACGTCGATTGCCTCTTCGTCGGGCAAAACCATTCCCGTCATCGACCCGTCCGACGGACAGGTGTTTGAAGACATCCAGCGCAGCAACGCCGACGATATCGATACCGCTGTGCATGCGGCGCGCAACTGCCTTGA
>JAYWDL010000200.1:0-5426 GCA_043779865.1 Polaromonas sp. | reverse complement strand
TTGCCATCGGTCAGTTTCAGCAGGCCGACCAGGTAGTCGCGCTCAAAACGCTGTTTGGCCTCGGCAAAGGTCAGCACCTGCACGCTCGGCGAGCGCAGGGCGCGCTGCACCAGCGCCAGCGGCACCAGCGGCGTGGTCGACAGGGCGCAGACCTGCTCCACCACGTTGTAGAGTTGGCGCACATTGCCCGGCCAGGCGGCAGTGGTCAGGGCTTTTAGCGCTTCCGGTGCAAAGCCGCTCAGGCGCTTGTTGTACTTGGCGGCCAGGGTGACCAGGAAATGGTTGGCCAGCAAGGGAATGTCTTCACGGCGCTCCGACAGCGGCGGCAGCGTCAAGGTCACGACATTGAGCCGGTAGTACAGATCGGCCCGGAATTCGCCGGCGGCCATGGCCGCATCCAGGTCGCGGTGGGTGGCCGAGATGATCCGCACATCCACCGGAATCGACTGGCTGGCGCCCACCGGCCGGACTTCGCGCTCCTGCAGCACCCGCAGCAGCTTGACCTGCAGCGCCGGCGGCATGTCGCCGATTTCGTCGAGCAGCAGCGTGCCGCCGTCTGCCGCCTGAAACAGTCCCTTGTGGTTGCTCACCGCGTCGGTGAAAGCGCCCTTGACATGGCCGAACAACTCTGATTCAAGCAGAGCCTCCGGAATCGCGCCGCAATTCACCGCGATGAACGGCTTGCCGGCGCGCGCGCTGGCCTGGTGAATGGCCTGCGCCAGCAACTCCTTGCCGGTGCCGCTTTCGCCGCGCAGCAGCACGCTGGCGTCGGAATGCGCCACCATGCGCGCTTCGGCCAGCGCCTCGGCCATGCGGCTGGAGCGGCTGATGATCCGGCTTTGCCACGCTTCCTGGCTGCCCCGCTGGGCCGGATGGGCGGGCGCGCTCAGGGATAGCGCTTCAGCAATCTTGTCGAGCAGGCCCTTGCCGTCAAAAGGCTTGGTCAGGTAGGTGAAGACGCCGCGCTCGGTGGCTTCTACCGCGTCGGGAATGGTGCCGTGCGCGGTCAGCAAAATCACCGGCAGCGAAGGATGGCGGGCGCGAATCTCGTCAAACAGCGCCAGCCCGTCCATGCCCGGTAGCTGCACATCGCTCAAAACCAGTTGCGGTCTCTGGAGCTGGAGCTGAGTCAGTGCGGCTTCGGCCGAGGTGACGGCCGTAACGCGGTAGCCCGCTGCGGTAAGCCGCATGGTCAGCAGACGCAGCATGTCGGCGTCGTCATCGACAACCAGCAGGCTGGGTGCTGTCGGGCTGGAAGGTTTGGTCATGGCGCGGGCGTGCGGGCGCGGTTGGCCGGTGCCGAGGCGGCTGGCGCCGGCGAGCGGCTGGTCAGGCTGCGTTCAATCGCTTTGAGCGCCTCCAGCCTTTCATTCGTCTGGTCCAGCCGGCGCTGCACGTCGCGGGTTTGCTGGTTTTGTTTTTCAAGTAGATCTTCAAGGCGGCGCTGTTCGCCATAGCGGGCGGCCAGCAGGCGGGCCAGCGGATGCAGGGCTTGGGCTTCGGCATCGGTATTGGCGAGCAGGCGGGTCAGCAGCTCCTGCGCGCGTATCAGCTCCGGCGTTTGACGCAGCTGGCTTAACACCAGTGCCAGTTGCAGCTGGTCGGCAGGTACAAAAGCAAGGCCCAGCCGCGTTACTTCCTGGCCCAGTTCCGCGGCGGACATCGCGCGGACCCGGTCCGCATAGGCCAGTATCCGGACAACCGGCTCGCTGGCGGCGGCCGGCGCCGGACTGGCCGGTGGCGCGGACGGACCGGTATGGGCAGGCGTGGCGCTGCTGCCTGTGGTTGCGGCAGGCTGTGCCACCGCTTTGGGCGCTGCTTCCTGGACGCTTTTGGGGCCAGGCACGATGGTGCAGGCTGCCAGCAGAGCAACGGCCAGCGAAATCCCTGAAGTCAGCAGACCGATCCGGCTGCAGCGCGCAAAAAATTCAGCTTTTAAAAGCATGGGGAAACTCGATTCTGAAATGGGTACCCGCCTGGTCCGGTAGCAACTCTATCCGTCCGCCGTGCGCTGCAATGTATTCGTGCACGATGGACAAGCCAATCCCGCTGCCCCGCACACCTCCCTGCGGCTGGCGTTCGCCGCGGAAAAAAGGCTCAAAAATCCGCTCGCGGTCAGCGGGCGCCACGCCAATGCCCTGGTCCTGGATGTCGATATGAACAAGGGCGGGCTGCTGGCTGAGCGCCAACTCGATCGTACCTTTGAGCGGCGAGTAGCGGATGGCGTTGGACAGCAGATTGGCCAGTGCGGTGCCGATTTTTTCGGGGTCCACATCCATTTTGAGCGGCTCGCCGGTGATGTTCACCGTCAGCTCCCGGGCGCGCCATTGCAGGCGCTGCGCATCCACCTGGTCTTCAATGAGCTGCAGCAGATCGACGGTCTGTCGGTGCAGCTGGCGCGCTTCAAAAGCCGCCGTGTTGAAGAGCAGCAGGTCTTCAATCTGGCTTTGCAGCAGGCCGGTGTTGTGCTTGAGGATTTGCGCAATTTCGCGCTGGTCGTGGCTCAGGGGGCCCGCCACGCCGTCTTCCAGCAGCGACACGCCCTCGCGCAGCGACGCCAGCGGGGTTTTCAGCTCATGCGAGATATGGCGCAAAAACCGCGACTTGTCGGCGTCCAGTTCGACCAGCCGCAGGCGCAGCCAGTTCAGGCGCTCGCCGACCAGCGCCAGGTCGGCCGGGCCGTGAATCGCAATCACCTGGTCGAGCCGGTTTTCGCCCAGGCCGACGATGGCGTTTTCCAGCCGCTTCAGGGGCCGGGTGAACGAGATACCGAAGGCCAGCGCCATGGCAATGGCCAGCACGATGGCCCAGCCGACCTGCTGCGCCAGGTGCTTGCGGCTGGTCTCTAACTTGTCCTGCAGCGACTGGTTGCGCTGCAGGATGGCTTGCTGCACCTGCATCGCAATCGCCGCATTGATGCCTTCGAGTTCGCGAAACTCCTGCGCCAGCTGGCGTTCGCGCTCCAGTGCGGTGTCGGGCGAGCCGGTCAACAGCTGCAGCATGGTTTCCTGGTGCGCGCGCCACGGCCTTGCCTTGGCTGCGGGGATTTCTTCCCCGGCCAGACGGGCAAGGATATTGGTTGCATCGCGGGCTTCATCCTTGAAACGTTGCCGGAGATTGCGGTCATCCAGCACCACCGACTGCCGCGCGCTGCGCTCCATCGACACGCTGCGCTCCCGGAGCGACTGCGCCGCGCCGCTCAGGTCCAGTGCGCGGGCCGCGTTGTCGCGGCTTTGCAGCGTCAGGTCTTCCAGCGCAAACAGCGCGCGTAGCGACGCGGCGCCGAGCAGGGCGGCAATCAGCAGGAAGGCAATGACCAGCAGTTGCCGGAACGAAAATCGCTGCAGCATGGGCTTGGGAAGCTGTCGCAAGGAGGCTGGCTCAGGCCGGCACGGTGTCGTCTTGCGTCAGAACTTCGCCGCGCAATGAGCGCTGGCTGGCCTGCGTAATGGTCACGTCGACCATCTGGCCGATCAGGCGCGGCTGGCCCTTCAGGTTAACGACCCGGTTGCATTCGGTGCGCCCCATCAGCTCGCTCGGGTCCTTGCGCGACACGCCTTCGACCAGGATGCGCTGGACCGTGCCCAGCCGGCTGGCGCTGATGGCGCGCACGCTGTCGTCCAGCGTGGCCTGCAGGTGCTGCAGGCGCCCCAGCTTGACCTCGTGCGGCGTGTCGTCAGCCAGGTTGGCGGCGGGCGTGCCGGGGCGCGGGCTGAAGATGAAGCTGAAGGAGGTGTCGTAGCCCACATCGTTGATCAGCTTCATCATCTTCTGAAAATCGTCGTCGGTTTCACCCGGAAATCCGACGATGAAGTCGCTGCTCATCGCCAGGTCGGGGCGAATGGCGCGCAGCTTGCGAATCGTGCTCTTGTATTCCATAGCCGTGTAGCCGCGCTTCATCGCCATCAGGATGCGGTCCGAGCCGTGCTGCACCGGCAAATGCAGGTGGTTGACCAGCTTGGGCAGCGTGGCGTAGGCGTCGATCAGGCTTTGCGTGAACTCGTTGGGGTGACTGGTCACGTAGCGGATGCGGGCTATGCCGGGAATGTCGGAGACGTATTCGAGCAGCGTCGCAAAGTCGGCAATTTCGGCGGTGCCGCCCATAGTCCCCCGGTAGGCATTGACGTTTTGCCCCAGCAGCGTGATTTCCTTCACGCCCTGGTCAGCCAGGCCGGCGACTTCGACCAGCACGTCTTCAAACGGCCGGGAAACTTCTTCGCCGCGCGTGTAGGGCACAACGCAGTAACTGCAGTATTTGGAGCAGCCTTCCATGATGCTGACAAAAGCGCTCGCGCCTTCAACGCGGGCCGGCGGCAAATGGTCGAATTTCTCGATTTCCGGAAAGCTGATATCGACCTGCGGCTTGCCCAGCCGGGCGCGGCTGGCCAGCAGCTGCGGCAGGCGGTGCAGCGTTTGCGGGCCAAACACAACATCGACATACGGCGCGCGCTGGATGATGGCCGCGCCTTCCTGGCTGGCGACGCAGCCGCCCACGCCGATCAGCACGCCTTTGGCTTTCAGGTGCTTGACGCGGCCCAGGTCACTGAACACTTTTTCCTGTGCCTTTTCGCGCACCGAGCAGGTGTTGAACAGGATCAGGTCGGCCTCGTTCATGTCCTGCGTCGGCTCGTAGCCCTCGGCGGCATGGAGCACGTCGGACATCTTGTCCGAGTCGTACTCGTTCATCTGGCAGCCGAAGGTTTTGATAAAGACTTTTTTGCTCATGATTGCTACTGAATTAATAGCTGTCTGCGCAGGTGGATATTGCGCAGGAAGCTGATTTGATTGAAAAATTTGGAAAAACGACGGCTTGCAGGCCGGCGGCTGCGCGTCAGGGAGTCTTGCCGTCTGCAAAGGGCGCTGTTTCCGCGCTGGTGCCGAAGCTGAAAAACGAGGTTTTGGCGCCTGGCCGTTTTTCCCTGATTTCTTCGCTGTTGAGTATCCAGACCTCATGGACCTCGCCAGCGCTTTCGCGCAGGTAGTTCACCACCAGTTTCTGGTTGACGAGCGCGCCCGACATGACCAGGAGATTGTTGGCGTCGCGGATGCGCGAGCCCACCGACAGCCGGTCGGCCTTGCCGTCCAGGGTAATGAGCGGCGGCGTGAGCATGACCATTTCGCCGCGACGGGCTGCCGGGGGGAATTGCCTGACGGCGGGTTTGAATTCGGCGGTCTGCGCGCTGGCGGGCAGTGCTGCCAGCGGGCTTGACGAGGCCAGAACAAAGAGGGCGCTCAGGAGATGCGGTGTGCAGCGGTTCATGGTATGTGTCCAGAGGCTGTTGAAAGGGAGCGGGTCATTATGGCAGGCGCGGGTTCTGCTGGCGCTTTATGAACCTAAATCCGGCAGTTAGCCCGCCATAGCGAGCTGTTCTGGGGGAATCCAAGGCGGTAGTGGTTGGGTGATTTTTGCCACCACATAGTCCACA
>JAYWDL010000199.1:0-5435 GCA_043779865.1 Polaromonas sp. | reverse complement strand
AGCCGCCATTCAATGCTGCCGCCAAAGTGTCTGCGACCGGTAGCCGGCCCGCGTTTCCGGTGCGCCTCAACGCCGATCCGGGAATGCCTCCTGCTACTCAATCAATAGCTGCTCCCGCCCGATCTGCAAGCGCCAACGGCCAAAATCATCCAAAAAACACTTCCCAGGCCAGCGCTTCGGACGGTTTTGGACTGGGATCGGCCGTGCGGGCGCGCATGGTGCGCAAGCTTGCTGCACAAGGCGTGTCCGATGCGCAGGTGCTGGCGGCCATGGGGGCGGTCGAGCGTCACCGTTTCGTTGACACGGCGCTGGCCAATCTGGCCTATGAAGACACCAGCCTGCCGATTGGGCTGGGCCAGACGATTTCCAAGCCCAATGTGGTGGCGCGCATGCTGGAACTGCTGCAGCAGGGCGCGCATGACGCCAGTGGCAAGCTGGGGCGCGTGCTTGAAATCGGCACCGGCTGCGGTTACCAGGCCGCTGTCCTGAGCCATCTGGCCACCGAGGTTTACAGCATAGAGCGGCTGCGCGGCCTGCACGACAAGGCCAGAGAGAATCTGCGCGGCATGCGGCTGGCCAATGTGCATCTGCTGTTTGGCGACGGCATGAGCGGCTTTGCCAAGGGCGCGCCCTATGCGGCCATTATTGCGGCGGCGGGAGGTGAAGCGATTCCAGCCGCCTGGATAGAGCAGCTGGCCGTCGGCGGACGCCTGGTGGCTCCGCTGCAAAATGCCAGTGGCTCCCAGGCGCTGGTGGTGATTGACAAAACTCCTCAGGGCATCCGGCAGACTTTACTGGAAGCCGTCCACTTTGTCCCTTTAAAATCGGGTACAAGCTGAAGCCCGGCCAAGTGCGAAAGCAGGCCATGATCAGGTCAAGATAAAAGATGAAAGAAGCAATGAGTAAAAATACACGGTCAGACGGGTTGGAATATCTTTGCGCCTCACGATCCGATCGGCTCGCCCCCTGGGCCTGCAGGCTGGTGCTGCCATGCGCGCTGGCTGCAGTTGTGTTGCTGGCAGTTGGCTGCAGTTCACGCTCCCTGACGAATGCGCCGGTAGAAGACCGCGGCACGGGTTTGTCGCGTCAGGCGCCTGGCGTTGTCGAAGCGGGCATTGTCAAGCCATTGCCGGGCATTGAAAACGCTGGGAAGCCTGGCTACTACATGGTCAAGCCCGGTGACACCATGATTCGCATCGGTCTGGAAAACGGCCAGAACTGGCGCGATATCGTGCGCTGGAACAGCCTTGAAAATCCCAACCTGATTGAAGTCGGACAGGTGCTGCGCGTGATACCGCCCACCAGCGAAAACACACAAGTGGTGGCGCGGCCCGTGCTGCCTGGCTCGGTCGCCACTGCGCCGGTCCAGGCTGCCAGCGCGGCGCGACCTGCTTCTGCTCCGGCGCCCAGCGCTTCACCTGCGACGGTACTGGCGCCTGCACCTGCACCTGCAACTTCAGCCGCTGCTCCCGCCGGCGATGAAGACGTCGGCTGGATCTGGCCCGCCCAGGGCTTATTGCTCACGGGCTTTGACGATGCCAAGAACAAGGGACTTGATATTTCCGGCAAGGCCGGCGACGCCGTGATCGCCTCTGCCGACGGCCGCGTCGTGTATGCCGGTGCGGGCTTGCGGGGTTATGGCAACCTGATCATTCTCAAGCACAACAATACCTTCCTGACAGCCTATGCGCATAACCAGACCTTGCTGGTCAAGGAAGACCAGTCGGTGAAAAAAGGCCAGAAGATTGCCGAAATGGGCAACAGCGACGCTGACCGGGTAAAGCTGCATTTTGAAATTCGTCGTCAGGGCAAACCGGTTGATCCAGCCAAATACCTGCCGGCAAAATAAGCGCTGACGCTGAAGAAAAGAAGGAGTCCTGCGCTGGCCGGGCTCCTTTTTTTAATGGCCACCAGACTTTAAACCTGTCTTCATGCTGTGCCGGTCTTGTTGTCCTTTACGTCAAAGTCACGGGCTCCGGCGTTTGGTGCCGCTGCAGCCTGAGACAATTGGGGATGACTGAAGAAACCCAGAAACGGCAGCTTGGCGCGCCGGCAGACTATCCGATTGATCTCCTCACCATCGAGTCGCTCGACATCGAGGCCCAAGGCATCGCCCACCGCGCTGACGGCAAAGTCGTTTTTGTTGAAGGCGCGCTGCCTTTTGAGCAGGTGACTGCCAATGTTTACCGCAAGAAAAGCAGCTTTGAAAAAGCCACGCTGACGGCGATTTACCACGAGTCGTCCCAGCGCGTAAGGCCGGCCTGTCCGCACTTTGGCATGCACACCGGCGCTTGCGGCGGCTGCAAGATGCAGCATTTGCACATAGGCGCGCAGGTTGCCGTCAAGCAGCGAGTGCTTGAAGATAATCTCCGCCATATCGGCAAGGTCAAGGCCGACAACCTGCTCAGACCGATTGAAGGGCCGGCCTGGGGCTACCGCTACCGTGCGCGCCTGTCGGTGCGCTATGTACGCAAGAAAGGCGCGGTGCTGGTCGGTTTTCATGAGCGCAAGAGCGGTTATGTGGCCGACATGAGCGAATGCCATGTGGTGCCCCGGCACGTGAGCGACCTGCTGTTGCCGTTGCGCGGCCTGATTGGCAGCATGGACGCCAGGGAAACCATCCCGCAGATCGAACTGGCCTGTGGCGATGAGGTGACGGCCCTGGTGCTGCGCCATATGGAGCCGCTCAGCCAGGGCGACCTGAGCCGGCTGCGGGCCTTTGCGACGGCGCATCCGGGCCTGCAGTGGTGGTTGCAGTCCGGTGGTCTGGAGACGGTCAAGCTGCTCGACGAGGCGGTTCAGGAGCTGAGTTACGGCCTGCCCGAGTTTGATGTCCTGATGCCCTTCAAGCCGAGCGATTTCACCCAGGTCAACCCGCACATCAACCAGGTGCTGGTGTCGCGTGCGCTGCGCCTGCTTGAAGTAAAGCCGCAGGAGCGGGTGATTGACTGGTTTTGCGGACTGGGCAACTTCACGCTGCCGCTGGCCACCCGCGCGCGTGAGGTGCTGGGCATTGAGGGCAGCGAGGTGCTGGTCGCCCGTTCACGCCAGAATTATGAGCTAAACAGGGCCGCTTCCCCCGTCCGTCCTGCGCTGTCTGCTACGAAATTTGTAGCTAGAAACCTGTTCGAGATGACCCCGGCGCTGCTTGTCAGGGATGGTAGGGCCGACAAGTGGCTGGTCGATCCACCGCGCGAAGGGGCGTTCGAGCTGTTCAAGTCGCTGGCCGCACTGCACCAGCAAATCGTGACCGGCGTGCCCTGCGACGACGGCGGGCAGCAGCAAAGCCTGGTGTTGGGCGACTGGACGCCGCCCCGGCGCATTGTGTATGTGAGCTGCAACCCGGCCACGCTGGCGCGCGATGCGGGCGTGCTGGTGGAGAGCGGTGGTTACCGCTGCACTGCGGCTGGCGTGGTCAACATGTTTCCGCACACTGCCCATGTGGAATCGATGGCGGTGTTTGAACGAATCGGTTAGCCCGTCATGAAATCCGCCAAGCCATAAAAAAAGGGCCTTGAAGGCCCTTTTTTATGGTTGGGTAAAGCTTAATCGCGCTCGCCACCAAAGATGCCGAGCAGGGCCAGCAAGGCCTGGAAAACGTTGAAAACGTCCAGGTACAGGGCCAGCGTGGCGGTGATGTAGTTGGTTTCGCCGCCGTCCAGAATGCGTTTCAGGTCATACAGCATGTAGGCGCTGAAAATGGCGATCACTGCCACGGACATGGCCATCATGCCGGCCGTCGAGCCTACAAACACGTTGATGATGCCGCCCACCATAACCACCACAGCGCCGACAAACAGCCATTTACCCATGCCGGAGATGTCACGCTTGATCACGCTGGCCATCGTGGCCATGACGAAGAAAACGCCAGCGGTGCCGCCCATGGCCGTCATGATCAGTTCGGAGCCGTTCTTGAAGCCCAGAATCATGCCGATCATGCGCGACAACATCAGGCCCATGAAGAAAGTAAAACCCAGCAGTACCGGCACGCCTGCGGCCGAGTTTTTGGTTTTTTCAATGGCAAACATGAAGCCGAAGGCACCGCCAAGGAATACGACCAGGCCAAGTCCGCCAGTCAGCGCCTGGGTAATGCCTGTAGCCACGCCCAGCCAGGCGCCAGCGATGGTTGGCAACAGGCTCAGGGCGAGCAGCCAATAGGTGTTACGCATGACCTTGTTGCGTTGTTCGGCTGAAGTTGCCAGGCCGGCATAGTCAAAGGTTTGAACATTGTCAGTCATGAACATCATCTCCATAAAGCCCGCGAAGGTGGGCATTTTCATTCATTTTAGGGGTTATCGCTGTTTTTTCAAGCATATCCCCTGATCTACCGCCTACTATTTGTAAGGGATCTATAAGCCCATTTGCAGGCAATCGCCTGACAGGGGACTTTAAAATTTGCGTATGCTCGACATCCTTGCTAACCAACCAGAAAGAACTGAAGCTTCATGAAATCAAAACCAATGCTTGAAAATGCCGACATCAAAGCCATCGCTGCCGCCGCCGAGGCCGAAGCGCTCAAAAACAAATGGGCGGTGACGATTGCCATCGTTGATGACGGCGGCCATTTGTTGCACCTGCAGCGCCTGGACGGCGCAGCGCCGATCTCCGCGCACATCGCACCGGCCAAGGCCAACACCGCCGCCATGGGCCAGCGCGAGAGCAAGGTTTACGAAGACGTCATCAATGGCGGCCGCACTTCTTTTCTGTCGGCACCTTACATCCAGGGCATGCTTGAAGGCGGCGTGCCTATTGTCAAGGACGGGCAGTGCATCGGTGCGGTTGGAGTCAGTGGCGTAAAGTCCACTGAAGATGCGCAGGTTGCGCGTGCCGGTATCGCTGCCATCGGCCTGTGATGAGGCGGGGCTCAGGCCCGGCCTGACGTGACGTGACGTGACGTGACGTGAAAAAAGCCGGCCTTGCGCCGGCTTTTTTTTTATCAACTGCCGGCCTTTTTACTTGGTCAGAATCAGTTTGCCAAGGCGTGTGGCCTGCAGGCGGTAAATGGAGCCGTTGTGGTTGATTTCCACCGTCTTTTGCCCGCGCAATATTTCCGCACTATTCAGGCGGCCCGGTTGCATGCTGGTGGCATCGCAGCATGCAACAGGCCTGGATGAAACCGCTGTGCCGGTGCAGGGTTGAGTGGACAGGCTCAAGAGGCTTGAAATCGATAGCGCGGACATGAAATTCGCTTACTTTTTCGGTTCAGTGATAAAGCCGATTTTGCGCAAACCAGCCTGTTGCGCCGCTGCCATGGCTTGCGCCACGCGTTCGTAGCGAACCGATTTGTCGCCACGGATGTGCAGGTCAGGCTGCGGGTTCTGGGCCGCTGCCGCCTTGAGCCGGAGCGCCAATTCCTCATCGCTAACCCCGGCGTCATTGATGAAGTAGCGGCCCTGCGCATCCACGCTCAGACGAAGCGTTTCGGGCTTGCTGAT
>JAYWDL010000198.1:0-14507 GCA_043779865.1 Polaromonas sp. | reverse complement strand
TTTGGCCGAGTCCATCCATCGCACCCCAGCCGTGCTGCGGCGCGGTTGCGCGAGTTGTGCTTTGCGCGCGTTACGTCGTCGTTCCTTGGACGTGATGCCGCTCAAGCGGCTCAAGGACCGAAGGCGGCAAGATGCGCCGCCGCACGATCAGCGTGGGCGCGCCGCAACAGGTGCACAGCCATTGCGGGCGTGGTGTTGGGGTGGGTGAACAGGCTGGTTGTTTGAAGACCAGCAGCCGCAGTAGCGCAATCAGGCGCTTGCAGTTCGGATGCAAAAATCCAAAGTTACGCGCCCGTCGAAAGCCCTTGGGCAGCACATGCTGCATCAGCAGCCACAGGAAGGCAGCCCCGCTGACGGTGCGCGTGGCCATCTTCTTGGGTCTTGCTGCCCCGCCAGGTGTTTTTGGTGATCCTGCGTTTGTTCTGGTGCAGGCTTCGCGCAGCAATGAGGCTCTGGAAGCAGCGATTGGCTTCGATGTGACGGGTCGATTGCTGTTCGTGGTTCACATCGAAATCGACGGTGCATTTATTCGCATGATTTCCGCGCGTCACGCAGGTTCCGAAGAGGAGCGTCAATATGTTGTCTGAACGTCTGAAATCTCGTCTGGTCAAAGACCGGCCCATGACCACCATCACGCTGCGCATCCTGTGGACGTGGTGGAGTCGCTGAAGGCGATTGCCCCGCAGCGCGGCTTTTCCGGCTACCAGACTTTGCTCAAGCTCTACCTGAGCGAAGGACTGCGCCGCGATGAAGCGACATTCACGCCGGCGCAAACGGCCCGGTTGCTGGAGGCACTGAAAAAACATGGCGTGCCGCAGTCTGTGCTGGATGAGGCGACCGGGGAGCTTGAGGCTGTTTAGAACAAGAGGGGCTTTGTGGGGGTCAGGCAAGACCCAGCCACATTTCACACACCCCTTTAAATTTCTTCACCCCGCCACACGCGGCTTGGACTACAGTCTGGTTTCACTGACGGAATCTGACCATGAACGCACCCGCTTCGCCGCAACAGCTTTCTCAACTCGAACGCGCCGATCGCCAGACGCAGGTCGTTCGCGCCCTGCAGGCGGTGCTGCCGGGGCATGCCCTGCTCTGGAACACCGAAGACACCACGCCTTATGAATGCGACGGGCTGACGGCCTACCGCGAGCGGCCGCTGGTGGTGGCGCTGCCTGAAACCTATGCCGAGGTACAGGCGGTGCTCAAGGCCTGCCATGCGCTCGATGTGCCGGTGGTGGCGCGCGGCGCGGGCACCGGGCTGTCCGGTGGCGCGATGCCGCACAGGCTGGGCGTGACGCTGTCGCTGGCCAAGTTCAACAAGATTCTGAAGCTGGACCCGGCCAGCCGGACCGCCGTGGTGCAGGGCGGCGTTCGCAACCTGGCCATTTCCGAAGCGGCCGCGCCGCATGGCCTGTACTATGCGCCCGACCCGTCAAGCCAGATTGCCTGCACCATTGGCGGCAATGTGGCCGAAAATTCGGGCGGCGTGCATTGCCTGAAATACGGCCTCACCGTGCATAACGTACTGAAGGTCAAGGGCTTCACCATCGAAGGCGATGAAGTCGAGTTCGGCAGCGACGCACTGGATGCCGCCGGCTACGACCTGCTGGCCATCATCATTGGCAGCGAAGGCATGCTGGCCGTGACCACTGAAGTCACCGTCAGGCTGATTCCCAAACCGCAACTGGCGCGCTGCATCATGGCCAGCTTTGATGACCTGCGCAAAGCCGGCGATGCCGTGGCAGCGGTGATTGCCGCGGGCATCATTCCGGCCGGGCTTGAGATGATGGACAAGCCGATGACGGCGGCGGTGGAAGATTTTGTCCATGCCGGTTATGACCTGAGCGCAGCGGCGATTTTGCTGTGTGAAAGCGATGGCACGCCGGAAGAAGTCGAGGAAGAAATCGGCCGTATGAGCGCGGTGTTGCAACTCCATGGCGCCACCGCCATTACCGTGAGCCAGAACGAAGCCGAGCGCCTGCGCTTCTGGAGCGGGCGCAAAAATGCGTTTCCGGCGTCGGGCCGCATCAGCCCCGACTACATGTGCATGGACTCGACGATTCCGCGCAAACGCCTGGCCGACATTCTGCTGGCGATTGCTGAAATGGAAAAAAAATACGGCCTGCGCTGCGCCAATGTGTTTCATGCCGGCGACGGCAACCTGCATCCGCTGATCATGTTTGACGCCAACGATGCCGACCAGTTGCACCGCTGCGAGCTGTTTGGCGCCGACATCCTGGAAACCAGCGTCGCCATGGGCGGTACTATTACCGGCGAGCATGGCGTGGGCGTGGAAAAACTCAATTCGATGTGCGTGCAGTTTTCACCGGAAGAGAACGAGCAGATGTTTGGCGTGAAACGTGCGTTTGATGCCAAGGGGCTGCTTAACCCGGGCAAGGTGATACCGACGCTGAACCGTTGCGCCGAATACGGAAAAATGCTGGTGCGTGGCGGACAAATCGCGCACCCTGACCTTCCGCGTTTCTAAAATCAGCTCCTGAACGCGGTCCTTATGTACAAGTGTGATTTCAGGAATCCATGAAATGAATGCTTTGCGCGGGCTGGCCTGGCTGCTGATCTTTCAATCCATGGGCGAACTGATGGCGCGCGGCATGGCCTTGCCGCTGCCTGGTCCGGTGATTGGCATGGTGCTTTTGCTGCTGGCGCTGCGCTGGCCCGTTGTGCGGGAGCCGGTTTCAAGCTGTGCCGACTTTCTGCTCTCACACCTTTCGTTACTCTTTGTCCCGGTTGGCGTAGGCGTGATGACGCATCTTTCGCTGGTAAGCCAGTACGGCCTACGTATGTTGGCGGTGGTGGTGTTGTCAACCCTGGCCGGATTGTGCGTGACCGTGCTGAGCCTGCATCTACTACGGGACCGCACCTGGACCGATGCAGTCAGCGCACCCGAAAAGGACTCCCATGTCTGACTTTGTGCAGTTGTGGGTCTATCTTTCAGCAACGCCGCTGTTTGGCTTGACTGCCACCCTGGTGGTTTATGTGCTCGCCCATGCGGCTTATCTGCGAGCCCATCAGGCGCCGTGGGCTAATCCGGTGCTGTGGTCGGTGGTAATTCTGGCGTGTGGATTGCTGGCAACCGGCGTGTCTTACCCCACCTACTTTGCTGGCGCGCAATTCATTCATTTCCTGCTCGGTCCAGCGGTCGTAGCACTGGCTTGGCCGCTCTGGTTGCGGCGTGCCGAGCTGCGCCAGCGCTGGGGACGTTTGCTGATTGCTGCGCTGGCGGGCGGCGGTGTGGCGGCAGGTTCTTCGTTGGTGCTGGGCAGATTGTTCGGCCTGCCGCAGGAAGTGATTCTTTCGCTGGTGCCTAAATCGGTCACAGCTCCAGTGGCAATGGGCATTGCCGAGCAGATAGGCGGCATTCCGGCTCTCGCTGCCGTGTTTGCGGTGCTTACCGGACTTGTAGGCGCACTCTGCGCCAAATATTTGTTTGCCGCCTTGCGCATCCCTGTTGACACGCAAGGCTGGGCGGCCCGGGGTTTCGCGCTGGGGACGGCCTCACACGGCATTGGCGCGGCGCGCGCCATGCAGGTTGATCCTGATGCCGGCGCCTATGCCGGCCTGGCGCTGGGGCTGCAGGTGGTACTGGCATCGCTGCTGATGCCGCTGGCCTTCAGGGTGTTTTAAAAGTGCAGCAGCCTTTTGTTGGATGACTGCACTTTTTAACCAGCCATATTACGCAGCAGCTTGCAAGCCGGGCTTGGCTATGACGCCGGGCTTGCTGGTACTTCCCTGCGTGCCAAACATGATTTCCCCCGAGAGCTGGCCGCCCTCCTCAACTACCAGCTTGCCGTAGCGAATGGTGCCTGTTACCTTGCCGGTAGCGTAAATCACCAGCTTTTGGCGCACGATCAGGTTGCCCTCAAATTCGCCCCGGATTTCGGCAATATCAATTTCTGCCGAGCCCTTGAAAGCGCCCTGCTCTGCGATCTGGATAACGCGAGAATTCATGGTCGCTTCGACCGTGCCTTCAACAACCAGGGTGTCGCAGTCGGTGATTTCAACGCCCTTGAGTTTGATGTTGGGGCCCACCGTCAATTTGCTGCCGCCTTCCTTGTCAATGCCGACAGCGCTAACTGTTTCGTTCACAGCTTTGACCGTGTTATGCGGACTGGCCACCTGAGAAGCAGAATGCAGCGTACCGGACGAGCCGGCGTTTGAATAGCCATTGGCTACACCTGGACGCACACCGGTCGGTATTTCATTGTCTCGCTTGCCAAAAAACGGTGTTGCCATGTGACTTCCTTAAAAAACCGCATCGTACGTCGGCAACAGCCAAAAAAACTTTCCTGTAATGCAAGAGAGGTAACGAAATTAATTCTTACATTCACGAAGGCGTTATGAGACAACACACTGTTTAGCCTGGCAATATCAATTTGCGTACAAAAAAGGTCAGATCAGATCGTCGCATTCGCTGGCGCATCACTGACTGCCCATGAATACAACGCAACGAAAACCAGGGCATCAAATACGGCACCGAAGCAGATATACAGGACTGGCATGAACAGCACTGACAGGTGCTGCATGATAAAGGCCTGCATCAGCACCTGATGGGGAATCATGATGGCAAAGAACAGCAGAATCAGTACGGTATGGAAAATCTTGATTGTCAGACGCTGGTTCAAGATGTAGTAGCCCATCGCCAGCATGAAAGGAGTAGCCAGCATCAAAACAAAACCGACGGTCATCAGTTCTTCACAATGACGCGCAATGCTGTAAGGAAAGGCAGAAGGCGCCAGCCAGAAGTAGAGCAACGCAACGCCCTGCACGAAACAGATGATCCTTATGGGGTATTTGAGTGGCAGCCTGGCATCCTTCATGCGCAGCGACAGTGCAAGGGCAGCCAGCGTTACCAGGGTCGTAACCAGCAGGTTTGTGGTGCTCGGCGTTGACGCATTGTCAGCGCCGGTGGCCAAACGCACAGTGTATTGCCCTGCCTCATTGAGCCGGATTGAAGTGTTTAATAGTAGACCCAGTCCGTTAGACCAGAACGAAATACAGGCACGCCAGAAATCCAGCAGCAGCGGTTTACTCCAGATCAGCAAGCCACACATCAGCAGTGGAAGAAGCAGCGTTTGTGCCAGAAGATACGACGTGACACTTAGCGGCGTAAGCGCGCGGTGCGGGCGCACCTTGACATGCTGAGCGCGAATTTTTCTGGCCGCAGAAAACGTTGCATGAAAAATGCGGTCGTGTTCGCGGGCCTGTTCAGTAATGGAGTGGGTGGTTGCGTGCATAGTATTTCATCAGAAGTCGTGAAAAATGCCGATGTTGATTCCGGAGCGGTTGTACAGGGGATTGGTATAACGGTTAGCGCCGATCAGCACTCCCGTTTTCGGGTTCAGCCAGTGGCGCCAGGTGAAACTGGCTTCCCGGCTGTCAAAGTTCACTATTTGTACGTTGGCCGCAATGGCCTGGTAGCCTTCGGCGCCCCAGGTATAACGCGCGCTCACCAGGTCCTGTTTGTCGCGACCGTAGGTGACCGCTGCATATTGCTGCTGGGTACGCACTGACCCCGGGTTGCTGCTGTTCAGGCGCACGCCACCTTCCACAATCCAGGGCGACTTAAAGTAATAAGCCACGCCCAAAGCGATGCTTCGATCAGTATGGCCATCGGGCGCGTTGTAATACCCGGCCCCGACCGAGGTGACAAGGCTGCGGTCGGCCAGCCATTTTCTGTAAAGCGCTGCATCGACGCGATAACGTGGCAGATAAAAAGCACCATCTCCCGCCCCCAGCGCAACTGAACCAAACCAGTCTTCATTAAAGGTGTAGGTGTCACTCACGCCGAGAAACGCGCCATCCTCGTTGAATCTGTGCAATACGGAAGCCTCGCCCTGCACGACATTTCCGGGCAGTCCGTAGGTGCCGCGCAAGGTCACGTCGCGCCAATTGCCGAAGCCGCCGCTAAGGCTCTGCCCGCCTGCGCTGAGTTCAAGACTGCGTTTTGCGGCATCAGGCGCCTGAACCGGTGGCCCGGCAATCGTCACCGCGCGACCTGGATCCGTCTGCTGGGCCAGAACAGATTCGGCGGTAGCCATGATGATGAACAGCAGTGCAAGAGAGGTATTTTTGAGCATGAATCTAGGATGTTAAATCGGGTGAAATGGATCGGTGACGATCGGATTATGGGGGTCTTTCGGGTCCCGCTTACTTACAATTGGCATCTTTTGTTGCAGGTGTCAAGCGCTTGCTGACGAGAATCTGCCAGGAAGCCTCGTCTGTCACGGCCCAGCGCGAGGAGTGACGCAGCGCCTGCGATTCGCGCATCCAGCAGCGTGCGCTGGTCGAGTCGTTCTGGCGCAGCGCGAGCACGGCAAGCAGCCCCCACGGGTAATCCGCCTTGCCCTGACTGAGCCAGTCAGAGCGGTGCTTACTCATCCACTGGCGGTAATAAAGTTTTTCGTCTGTCGGCAGCAACGGAAAATTCACCAGTAACGGGAATATCTGCGCAACATGGTCGGGGTAAAAAGAAGGCGTTTCCCCGCGTTGTTCGAGTTGGGTTGACACCAGAAAATGCTTGTTGACAGGCTCCCAGAACGTGTCACGAATTGCCTGCGCCAGCTTGTTGGCCTCCGTGAGTTCTCTGGGCTTCTTTAAATGCATTTTGAGCGACCAGACCTCCAGGTTATCCATGAAAAGCCCGTGCAGGTACAGATGAGACACCATATAGATGCCGCGCGAAGGCTGGAACAAGCGGTCGAGTGAAAGCTTGCTGGTCAGATAGCTTTTCATCCACCCAGTATTTTTCTTTAACTTGACCGGCATGGTTTCAAGCAGCTTCATCCAGATGGCCAGCAATGAGTCATCGGCATCGGCAGATTTGCAAGCCTGCCAGGTTTTATCCGGATTGCGGCAAAAACGGTCGAAGGTGCCGTCGGGCTTTTGCCGCGGCAACATCCAGTTGACAAACTTCTCGGCCGGCGCGGAAACATCCATACCATTCTCATGCGCCAGCAGCAGGGCTTGCATCGCAAAATAAGGGTCGAACGACGTGCCGCCGTGCAGGACCGTGATGACGCCGTTTTCATGGCTGTAGCCGCTTAAGTCCAGTTGCGGTACAACGCCGGAATGCGCAACAGGTCCGGACAATCCGCCAAGCACAATCAGTGCGCAGCCTGCAAGAAAAGGAATCAACTTCATGCCGACTTCACCATGCCGATCTCGTGCGCCCAGACGGCACCGTGCACAATCACTCCTTCTTCAACAATGATATTGCGTGCACTAACGCTCGTATTGCCGTCTGGCAGCCCGATCACTGCGTTGGCGCCAATCAGGATATCGCTCTCCGAAATCAGGGGGCCCGCGACCCGTGCTTCCTTGAACACATACAGCCGCTTTTCGCAGGTAATGGCCCCCTGCACCGAAGCCCCCCGGCCAATGCTGACACCTTCACGGGCCTTGATATCTCCGGTGATGGTGGCGCGCTCACCCACGGTTAAAAACCCCGTTACGACCAGGGAGCCCTGGTATATCTTGTTGGCGGCAAGCGCGCAGTCACCGCGAATCAGGAAGAGTGAAGGCGTTTGTTGCACGGCGCCAGGCAGGTCGGCAAAACTTGCTGCTTCCTGCTCGGCTTGAACGGACGGTATAACGCGGTTGACGCATGATCCAAAGCGCAGGGTAGGTGCCTGCAGGCGTTCAAACCAGGCTTCGCTGCCCAACTCGATGGCCGTACCGGCTGAAATCCGCCTTAGGGCCAAACTTTTGCGGCCCAGACTCACCACCCCATCGGCATGGGCCCAGTCGTGAATTTCGCTTTCTGCGCCCAGTTCAATGTTGCCCGTTGCATACAACGCTGAAAAGGAACATTCGGCGCCCGTACGAATGCTGCCCTCAACATAAAGTGGCTGAGTGCTGCGAACCGGCGTCGTGGCGTCGATGCTTTCCGCAGAAATCAGGCGTTTGGACGCTTTGTGCCAGTCCATGTCCTGCAACGGAGCGGTTACGAAATCAAATTCTTCGTAACCCGTTTGCATGCCCTCGCCGCGCCGGGCGGCAACATCGTCATGCAAACGCCTGGCGAAATGGTCGATGTCGCTGGTGTAATTGGGGGAAATGGGCAATGCCTCTGCATCCGAGGGATGCCGCCATTCCTGATACGCGGGTACAAACGGCAGAATCAGCAGCACCATGCATACCAGGAAGAACGCCAGGTAGGAAGCGTAATTAACAGTGATCATTTGGTAGCTTCTCCACGGTAACGAGTAGTTTTTTCCCAGACCATTTCACGTTTGAACACAGCGTCAAGCAACAGGCTGCAGGTGGCGCCCGAGGTAGCGAACAGGCTGACCAGAAAACCCAGAATATTGAAAGGCAGCAAGCGCAGTCGCCTGCGATTGCCGTCAATCAATACGGCAATGACAATCTCAAAGAAGGCGGCAAAGTTGCCCAGCGTGCCATAGACCATCAGCGCAAAGACCGGAATCAGTTGCGACAGCATCGAGCCGGCATTGAGAAAATACAGCCCCAGCACCAGCGCCCAGCCGACAAGCATGAGGAGCGGAATCAAAAAAACAAAGAGCAGCAGCAAGCCATCAATGCGCTGGCCAAGGGTCAGGTAAGAACTGGTTGCAAACTGCCACCAATAGCGCGCCATCACCTGGTTGTGGCCCTTGGACCAGCGCTTGACCTGCTTGATGCGTACGCTCCAGTCTTCAGGAACCTCTTCATAACATTCCGAACGGTTCGTATAGACGGTCTTCCAGCCGTTGAACATGAGGCGGTAAGTGATGTCGGTGTCTTCTGCCAGCGTATCGTCATGCCAGCCCCCGACAGCTTCAACTGCGGAAAGACGTACGCCACCCACGGTGCCGCCATACTGCGGCAGCAGGTTCAGGTTCATGCGCGCCTGCTGATCAACCTGGTAGCCGCCCGAGCGCTCCATGTCCAGCATCCGGGTCAGCAGGTTGGTGCCGCAGTTGACGGGCACCACGCGCCCCATCACGGCGCCCACCTCGGGATCGAAAAACGGCGCTGCCAGCTGCTTGAGCAGACCGCGACCGGGAACGTAATCGGCATCAAAAATGATGGCAATGTCGCCCTCTGCATATTTCAGCGCATCCTTGAGGGCAGCGGCTTTTCCGGCCTTGCCGCTGCTGCGGTGAAACGGTGAAATCCGCGACGGGTAACGGGCAACATAGCCGTCAATAATGGCGCCGGTTCTGTCATTTGAACGGTCGTTGACCGGAATGATCTTCAGCCGCTCGGCCGGATAGTCGGTATTGAGCAGCGCTTCAATGCAGCCGGCAATGACTTTTTCTTCATTGTGGGCAGCAATGAACACGGTGATCATGGGCCAGCGCGCCACAGCAATGTCGATGTACGGATGGCGCTGCACGCCCACCAGCCGGTTCATGGTGAAGATAAAGTGCCGCAGGGTGTAAAGCATCATCACCAGGACAATCAAAAAAAGCACAGAAGCCATTGCTGCAGCCAGCGGAAACTCGCTGAACGACGGCACCCGCGCGCTTGAACTGGCCGGCTGTGCCAGCGCTGGCAGGGTGCCCATGAGCCATGCTGCCACTGCAGCCAGCGCCATGCGCCATCGGGCCACCCGGACCCACTCAGAAGACAGTTTTTGAACGGATAAACGGGCAAGAACTAAGTACATGATGGGACCTTCAGCGGGTACGAAAAAGACAGATACAAATAAGACTGCAAGCCTGGCGGCACAGCTTAATGAAGATCCTCGAACTCGGCCCACTGGGAGGACGGGCCCTGCGCTTCGTTGCTCATGACGGCATTGAGATCAATCACAAAGACGATTTCCCCGCCGAAGCGGCCCACTCCCAGCGTTTGCATGAGCGTTTGCTCTTTCTCTGGCGATTCCAGTCTCAGAAAGCAGATAGCCTGCCGGGTGCCTTCGTGGATGGCCGTCAGCACGTCGAGTCGCGCGACCCGTCCGAATTTTTCGCAGAGCCTGTACAAGGCGGGCTTCAAGGTGGCGGCATCCGGACACTGCCGGAGCCTGTCAAGTGCATTCATGGTGGGTTCCCTGTTGATTCGACGCACTTCTTCGGTGCTTTTGACTGGCTGTAAATTACCGTGTGCTCATGGTTACCCTACTTGATATAGCGCAAGTCGAAATTGAATTAATACACCTTTATTTTGCCTAAATACAGTCCCGGACACAAACCAGAATCGCGGTTAAATCAAAATGACACGTACTTGATATTCAGCAAGTGCAATCTCATTGCCTACGGCCAGGATCCTCCAGACCTGTGCCAAGCCGCTATAGACTGTGGCTACACGGCCTACCCTGGCATTTTTAATTTTTTTCTAGACCCTGCCAGGCGGGAAGCGCTGCCTTCTACCGAGTGACCCCCCTATCTGACACAAGGATGTTTTCATGACAAAAAGAATTCTTCTGGTTTTCGGCACCCGGCCCGAAGCGATCAAGATGGCGCCACTGGTCAAGACGCTAAAGACGCAGCCAGCATTCGAGGTCAAGGTCTGCGTGACCGCCCAGCACCGGCACATGCTGGATCAGGTGCTTCACCTGTTTGACATCCAGCCCGACTTTGACCTGAATCTCATGAAGCCCGGGCAGGATCTTTATGACATTACCAGCGGGGTGTTGCTGGGCGTTAGGTCCGTTCTGACCGAATGGCGACCCGATGCCGTCCTGGTCCACGGCGACACGTCCACCACCTTTGCAGCGTCACTTGCAGCGTTCTACCAGCGCATTCCGGTCGGCCATATAGAAGCCGGCCTGCGAACCGGCAACCTGTATTCGCCCTGGCCTGAAGAAGCCAACCGCAAGCTCACCAGTACGCTTGCGCAATGGCATTTCGCCCCTACCGCCACCTCACGCAGTAACCTGCTAAGGGAGGGTATTGCCGCCGAAACGATCCATGTCACAGGCAACACAGTTATTGACGCACTATTACAAGTACGCGAAAAAATCAATACCAATACTTTCCTGCAGCAACAATTTGAGAAGGATTTCAGCTTTCTAAGCCCGGCTAAACGTTTGGTATTGGTCACCGGCCACCGGCGTGAAAACTTTGGCGAAGGCTTCGAGCAGATTTGCCAGGCGCTGACCCGCATTGCCCGAAACCATGCCGACGTGCAGGTGGTTTATCCCGTCCACCTCAATCCCCAGGTGCAGGAGCCTGTCAGGCGGCTGCTTGGCGGTGTGAAAAACGTGCATCTGATCGAGCCGCTGGACTACTTGCCATTTGTCTATCTGATGGACAAGAGTACCCTGATCCTCACCGACTCCGGCGGCATTCAGGAAGAAGCGCCTTCGCTGGGTAAACCCGTTCTGGTCATGCGCGACACCACAGAGCGTCCCGAGGCAGTGGAGGCCGGCACCGTCAGGCTGGTGGGCACCAATGCTGACGAAATTGCCAACCAGGCCGGCACCCTGCTCAGCAACGCCGAAGCCTGGCAGGCCATGGCCTTTGCCCACAATCCTTATGGCGATGGTTTCGCCTGTGAGCGCATTGCACAGGCCCTGCTGGCCGACAAGTTTCTGTTTGCCTCGTCTCCAGCCGGTGAAATCGAGGCTGGTGCGCTGGCCGCGTCCATGGAAACCTGACTTGTCATGCCGCTCGCTTCCCCTACTGACAGTCTTGCCCTGAGGTCGGTCCCGCTGTCGTCGGCTTTGGGGCAGGCCGGCCACCTGCTGGCCATGGCCGAGCGCATTGCGCACATTGGCAGCTGGACGCTGAATATGCCGGGCCAGCAGCTGGTGCATTCCAGCGAGTGTGCCGCCATCCTGGGTGTGGCAACCCATAGATCAATGCTGCTGGATGACCTGGTGGCTATGTTCACACCAGAGTGTCGCGCACGCATGGGTACGCTACTGCAGCGCTGCAGCCAGGACGGCACCACTTTCGATGAAGAAATGCAGATCGAAACGGCGGCTGGTTCCCGCAAGTGGGTACGTGCCATTGGCGAAGCGATATGGGACGAGAGCGGCCAGATCGTCGGTCTGCAGGGCGCGCTGCAGGACATCTCGGCCCAGAAGCAGGCCCATCAGGAAACGGTTCGCCTGGCCATGCGCCTGACCACCACGCTGGCAAGCATCACCGAAGCTTTCGTAACGCTGGACCGGCAATGCTGCTTTACCTACCTGAATCAGGAAAGCGAACAACTGCTGCGGCACACCACCCGTGAACTATTGGGCAAGGAGGTCTGGCAAGTCCTGGTCAACGACGTCGGCCAGCGCCTGCGCCAGCAGCTCCAGAAGTCAATTGCCACCAATCACCGGGTTGAATTCGAGGAGTTTTATCCCGGTCTGGGGAAGTGGCTGGAAGTGCGGGCTTACCCGTTCGCCGAAGGCCTGGCGGTGTATTTTCGGGATGTCACTACCCGGCGCAAGTCCCAGGAGCAGCTGATGCTGCTGGAAACCTGCATTTCACGGCTGAACGATATTGTGCTCATTGCCGAGGCCTTGCCCACCGACAAGCAGGCGCCGTATATCGTATTTGTCAACCAGGCTTTTGAACACCATACCGGCTACAGTCGCCGCGAAGTGCTTGGCCAGACGCCGCGCAAACTGCTGGGCCCCGAGACGCTGCCGGGCGAATTGCAACGCATGTCTGCAGCGCTCAAGCAAAAACGGCAAACTCGCGGCGAACTGATTGTTTATCGCAAGGACGGCAGCTGCTTCTGGCTCGAACTGGAGATCATGCTGGTGCAAGCCCCACCTGGCGAACTCAAGCACTGGGTGGCCGTGGGGCGCGACATCACCCAGCGCAAGGAGGCGGCCGATGCCATTCACCAGCTGGCCTTCTACGATCCGCTGACGTCCCTGCCCAACCGGCTGCTGCTGCTGAACCGGCTGGAACATGTGCTGGCCCAGAACATCCTCACGCGGCGCCACGGCGCGCTGATGTTCATCGACGTGGACAAACTCAAGGTCATCAACGACACCCTGGGCCATCACAAAGGCGACCTGCTGCTGCAGCAAGTCGCAGTGCGTCTGTCAAGCTGTGTTGATGCAAGCGATACCGTAGCGCGGCTGGGCGGCGATGAGTTCGTCGTCATGCTGGAAGACCTGGGGAATGATGCGGACATTGCCGCTACCAAGGCCCGGGGCCTGGCCGAAAAAGTGCTCGCTCAGCTGCGCGAGCCTTTCGACCTGGCGGGCTACCAGCACTACACCACCTCCAGCATCGGCGTGACTTCGCTTAATGGCCTGCAAGACAGCGTCAGCGAAGTGCTCAAGCAGGCCGACCTGGCGATGTACCAGGCCAAGACCACAGGCCGCAATGCGCTGTGCTTTTTCGACCCCGTCATGCAAGCGGCCGTCAACGCCAGCGCGGCTCTCAGCTCCGACCTGCACGTTGGCCTGCGCGAGCACCAGTTCTTGCTCCATTACCAGCCCCAGGTCGACCGCCAAGGCCGTGTCATAGGCGTCGAGGCACTGCTGCGCTGGCAGCATCCTGCCCGTGGGCTGGTAGCACCAGCCGACTTCATCCCGATGGCCGAGGAAACCGGCCTGATCCTGCCACTGGGTCAGTGGGCGCTGGCGACCGCCTGCAAACAGCTTGCGGCCTGGGCCCAGTGCCCACAAACGGCCGGCCTGAGCATCGCAGTGAATGTGAGCGTGCGCCAGTTCCGGCACCCTGATTTCGTGGATGGGGTAATGGCCGAAATCAAGCGCACCGGCATACAGCCGCAGCGGCTCAAGCTTGAACTGACCGAAAGCCTGCTGGCCGACGGTATGGAAATCACCCTGGCCAAGATGGGAACGCTCAAGGCGTTGGGCGTGACGCTGGCGCTCGACGATTTCGGCACCGGCTACTCGTCGCTGTCCTTACTCAAGCGCCTGCCGCTGGACCAGCTCAAGATCGACCGGTGCTTTGTTGCTGACGTGCTGAGCGACCCGAACGACGCCGCCATTTCACGCGCCATCATTACGCTGGCGCATAGCCTGAGCCTGGAAGTCATGGCCGAGGGCGTGGAAACGCAGGCCCAGCAGGATTTCCTGGCCAAGGAAGGCTGCGATCAATTTCAGGGCTACCTGTTTTCCAAGCCGTTGCCGATTGACCAGCTGGAGACGTACCTGCGGGTACAGGTAGCGGCCTGAAATGCTTCAGCCGCCAGCCAGCAGTGCGGCATTGCCGCCCGCCGCCGTGGTGTTCACCGTCACGGTCTGCTCGGCGCAAAAGCGGTACAGGTAATGCGGCCCGCCCGCTTTCGGGCCAGTATCGCTCAGGCCTTCGCCACCGAAAGGCTGCACCCCCACCACCGCGCCAATCATGTTGCGGTTGATGTAGATATTGCCCACATGGGCAGCCGTCGCCAATGCCTGCGCGCGTGAATCAATGCGGGTCTGGATGCCGAGCGTGAGGCCGTAGCCGAGGGCGTTGATCTGCTCGATGACGGCTTCAGACGTTTTCAGCGCGCCGCTGCCCCAGCGAACGATCTGGAGCGCCGGACTGAAGATTTCGTCCTTCACCCCGGCCAGCGAGCTGACTTCATAAACAGCGGGCGAAATGCTATTTGCTATTGGTTTGATAGCTGCTTGCGCACGT
>JAYWDL010000197.1:0-5449 GCA_043779865.1 Polaromonas sp. | reverse complement strand
CCCCTGAGCCGCGAGGACATGATCGACATCGCGAACTTCTACGCCGCTCAACCGGCCAAGCCATCAACCTTCAAGACCGACGACGCGAAAATCAAGCTAGGCAAGGCCAAGGCAGATGAAACCCTGTGCGCAATGTGCCACCTCGGCGGTTTCTCGGGCCAAAACGAAATTCCGCGCGTCGCAGGCCAGCAATACGAATACGTCATCAAGCAAATGAAAGACTTCAAGGCGCGCACCCGCACTAACGATGCGGGCAACATGACTAGCGTGGCGCAAACCTTGAGCGAAGTCGATATTGAAAATCTGGCGCACTATATTTCTAGCTTGCGTTAGGCTTTAGTGCCTGGTCTTCCATATGGAATCACGCTACAGCCGAACAGCCATGCTGTTGCACTGGCTTGTCGCCTTTTTACTGGTTGGTCAGTTCGCGTTTGGTTGGTATTTGAGTGACATTCCACGCGGCGTTCCGGCACGCGGCTACTTTGTCAACCTGCACAAGAGCACCGGCCTGCTGGTAGGGCTACTGATCCTGGTCCGGATAAGCTGGCGGCTGACGCATACGCCGCCACCTCTCCCCAACTCGGTTCCACGCTGGCAGCAGCAGGCCGCTACAAGCACGCATTATTTGCTGTATGTGCTCATGCTGGTGATGCCGCTCTCAGGCTACATGGCATCAAATTTCAGCAAATATGGTGTAGATTTTTTTAATTCAATCAAGCTTGCGCCCTGGGGCAGTAATGACAAGCTCCTGTATGCGTTCTTTAACCAGACGCACATCGTAAGTTCATGGTTATTGCTTGCGCTGGTGCTCGTACATGTGCTTGCCGCGCTTAAACACTTGCTGGTGGACCACGACACTATTTTTCTCCGTATGTCGCCGCAGCGTTTACCTGGCCAGCGATGAAGCACTGCCCTTTTTTGAACCTCAAAGCGCATTGGATACCCTGATGATGAATTGCTCGCACTTCCTGGGACTCATCGCAACCGGATTGATGTTTTGGTCAACCGTGACCAGCGCCGCCCCGTTCGCTTATGTTCCCAATGAAGGATCAGGCACGGTTTCGGTGATTGACACCGCCAGCGATCAGGTGGTGGCAACTATTCCGGCCGGCAAAAAACCGCGTGGACTGGCCATCAGCGGCGACTGGCTTTACGTCAGCGACCAGCCCAACAACCGGCTGCAGATGATTGACCTGAAAAAGCGAGCGGCGGGTGGAACCATTGCACTCGGTGAATCGCCGGAAGGCGTGTATGCGTCGCCCGACGGCCGCTGGATCGCTGCAGCCATTGAAGAGAGCAACGATGTTGCGATTTCCGACACCCAGACCAACAAGGTGGCGTTCACCATCAAGGTCCGGGGGCGCAATCCCGAACATGCGGTTTTTAGTCCCGACGGCAAAAAACTGTTCGTCAGCGCCGAAGAAGGTGAAGCGCTGGACATCATTGACTTCACGACGCACGAGCAGGTCGCTCAGGTACCGGTGGGTGCGCGCCCACGCGGCATTGGTTTTCTGCCAGATAGCAGCCGGGCCTATGTTGCCACCGAGAACAGTAACGAGGTCTATGTAATCGACACGGCCACCAACAGAGTGCTCACGCACATCAAGGCCGGCCAGCGCGCCAATGGCATCACCGTGCATCCTGATGGTAGCCGCGTCTATGTTTCGAACGGAGGCGAAGCTAGTGTTTCGGTTATTGACACAACAGATAACCGGATCGTTGCGACCGTCCCGGTAGGTCAACGTCCGTGGAATATGGCCATAACACCTGATGGCAAGAAGTTGTATGTCGCCAACGGCCGCTCAAACAGCGTATCGGTCATTGATACCGTGCAGAACATCAAACTGCGCGATGTCAACGTGGGCACGCTGCCTTGGGGAGTTGTAATCAAGTAAGCACAGCCAGCAACAAGCACGACTTGTTCAGAGCCAAAGCTTCACTATCGTATAATCGCGGGCTTTGCTGCATCATCCACAGACTCCACCCAGGATTAAAGGAAACTATTTATGGCTACCGCCAAACCCAAGAAAAAGAACCCCCGCCTTGCGTCAGGCCGCAAACGCGTTCGCCAGGACGTCAAACTCAACGCTGCGAACACCTCGCTGCGCTCGAAATACCGCACTGCCGTGAAAAACGTCGAAAAAGCCGTTCTCAGCGGCGACAAGACCAAAGCCACCGAACTCTTTGCCAAGGCACAGAGCATTGTGGACACGATTTCCGACAAGGGCATCTTCCACAAAAACAAGGCAGCGCGCGACAAGAGCCGCCTGTCTGCCAAGGTGAAAGCCCTGGCACTCAAATCCACCGAAACCGCTACCGCCTGATCAACCAGGCAAACCGCCCGGACTGCCATCTTTTAAAGATTCAGTCTGCCGTTTTGTACGGGTGCGCTGCAGCAAAAGTAAAAAACCGCCTCTGGGCGGTTTTTTTACGTCTGTGGCGAAGCAGTGCCGGAAGAAACTCAAGGCATGGGCAGATCAGGAAGCAGGCAAGCCTCGGCTATTTGCAAATTGTTGTCCTTGGCGAAATTAATCGCAAAATCCCAGGCCATGGGCTCCGCTTCGCGCAATTGCGCATTGACCACGACACACTTGATGCCGTTGACGACTGTGGGAACACACCACGGCGAATACGTCAGGTGACTGCCGGGCTGCGGCCCACCCGGGCGGAACTGGCTCATCACCCCGCACAACCTGTCGGCCCAATCGCTGGGCCGGAAGGTTTTGCCATCTTGGGTAATGCCCTGAATGAAAACTTCTTTGGGGGAGTTAGAGACCATCGGATAGAAGGTTTTTGCGTGACAGGGGCAAAGATAAAAACCCCGATGCTGCACTGCACAACGATTCTATCTTATATAAGACTCAGGTTTCGCGCTCGGTCCGTCGGCCCTCCCTGCGCATCACTGTGATGCAGGATGAACACAAGATTGCGCAATCTCTGCGCCTAAAATCACTTCAGGCCCGTTCCCGGTTCCCGTTATTGCGGCCTTTTATTATTTCGCCACTGCCCCTGGAGTTTTCACCATGACTGCTGCCCTTCCCGGCCACATTGAAGCCGCCTCCCCTCACGTGATGAATACCTACGGCCGCCTGCCGATAGCGCTGTCACATGGCCAGGGTTGTCGCCTTTGGGACGTGAATGGCAAGTCTTATCTGGATGCACTAGGCGGCATTGCCGTCAATACCCTGGGCCATAACCACCCGAGACTGGTTCCCGCGTTGCAGGACCAGATTGGCAAGCTCATCCACAGCTCCAACTACTACCATGTGCCGCTACAGGAAACGCTGGCGGCCAAACTGGTAGAACTGTCGGGCCTGGAAAACGTATTTTTCTGCTCTACTGGCCTGGAAGCAAATGAAGCGGCACTCAAACTGGCGCGCAAGTTTGGCCATGACAAAGGCATTGAACGCCCTGAAATCGTGGTTTATGAAAAAGCATTTCACGGCCGCAGCATTGCCACGCTCAGCGCGACTGGGAATCCCAAGATACAGGCCGGTTTTGGCCCGCTGGTTGAGGGATTTATCCGTGTACCCATTAACAACATGGAAGCGCTGAAAGCCGCCACCGATGGCAACCCGAACGTGGTTGCCGTGTTTTTTGAAGCGATACAGGGTGAAGGCGGCATCCACAGCATGAAGGACGAGTACCTGCAGGACGTGCGCAAGCTCTGCGACGGACGCGACTGGCTGCTGATGATCGACGAAGTGCAGTGCGGTATGGGCCGCACCGGCAAATGGTTTGCGCACCAGTGGGCCGGCATCAAACCCGACGTCATGCCGCTGGCCAAGGGACTGGGCTCGGGCGTGCCTGTGGGTGCAGTCGTGGCCGGCCCCAAAGCCGCCCATATCTTTGGCCCCGGCAACCATGGCACCACCTTTGGCGGAAATCCGCTGGCCATGCGGGCCGGCGTGGAAACCATCCGCATCATGGAAGAAGATGGCTTGCTGGCCAATGCCGTCAAGGTGGGCGACCATCTGCGGGCAGCCTTGATGCGCGAACTGGGCAGCGTTCCGGGCTTCAAGGAAGTTCGCGGCCGCGGGCTCATGCTGGGCGTTGAACTGGCTCAACCGTGCGGCGACCTGGTCAAATCCGCTGCCGACAACGGCCTCCTGATCAGTGTCACGGCTGACACGGTGATTCGCATGGTGCCTTCGCTCATCATGACCACCACTGAAGCCGATGAAGTCGTGGCGATCTTGTGCCCGCTGGTCAAGCAGCTGCTGCAGGCGAGGGTATGAGCATGGCCGCTACTCCGAAGCCGATCAGGCATTACCTCCAGTTCAATGACCTGAGTGCCGACGAATACGCCTGGCTGTTCGAGCGCGCCGCCCTCATCAAGAAAAAATTCAAGGCCTACGAAAAACATCAGCCGCTGGCCGACCGCACGATGGCGATGATTTTCGAAAAAGCGTCGACCCGTACGCGCGTGAGTTTTGAGGCCGGCATGTACCAACTCGGCGGCACTGTAGTTAACCTCACCACCGAAGGCAGTCAGCTGGGCCGCGCCGAGCCGATTGAAGACAGCGCCAAGGTCATCAGCCGTATGGTGGACCTGGTGATGATCCGCACCTTTGAGCAAACCAAGATCAACCGCTTTGCCGAACATTCACGTGTGCCGGTGATTAATGGCCTGACCAACGAATTTCACCCCTGCCAGATTCTGGCGGACATCTTCACGTATATAGAGCACCGGGGTTCCATCCAGGGCAAAACGGTGGCCTGGGTGGGCGACGGCAACAACATGGCCAACACCTGGCTGCAGGCCAGCGAGATCCTTGGCTTCAAGGTGCATCTCAGCACACCGGGCGGCTACGAGGTCGACCAGTCCATCGCAGGCATCCGCTCGTCCGAAAGTTACCAGGTGTTCAAAGACCCGATGCAGGCCTGCGCCGGTGCCGACCTCGTCACCACCGACGTCTGGACCAGCATGGGCTATGAAGCCGAGAACGAAACGCGAAAAAAGGCTTTTGCCCACTGGTGCGTGGACAGCGAAATGATGCGCGCCGCCAAGCCCGATGCCCTCTTCATGCACTGCCTGCCTGCGCACCGCGGTGAAGAAGTCGAAGCTGATGTGATTGACGGCCCGCAGTCTGTGGTGTGGGATGAGGCCGAGAACCGGATGCATGTGCAAAAGGCGCTGATGGAGTACCTTTTGCTGGGACGGCTGGATTGACTGCCGGGGGGCAGCTTGACCGTTTGACTAGCCAGATTCATTGCGCTGGCGATCAAACTGAACACCACGCTGGTGACGATCAATGGCAAGCTGCTTAGGGCGTTTCCGACGCGGGCTATAGCTCTAAATGCAAGCGAATCAGCGCTGCACAGCAACCTTTTTCCGCTCACGCACTAGTCTTACTGTGTCATAAGTTTAGTTGATGACTTACCGAGCCGCAGTGCGGGCAGTGGCCCAGTGCGCTGGCCAGGGCAACGCTCAGCTGAAAGCGCAGCG
>JAYWDL010000196.1:0-5457 GCA_043779865.1 Polaromonas sp. | reverse complement strand
ACCGGACTGCACGATGCAGCGGGCAAGCGGATGCGCGAACTCAACCCGGACCTTGAAGAGCATTGGTTTGAAACTTACGGCAAAGTCGCCTTGACGGGTGAGGCGATCCGGTTTGTAAACGAAGCGAAAGCGCTGGGCGAGCGTTGGTTCGACGTCTATGCCTTCCCGTACGGCAGGCGTGAAAGCTGCAAAGTCGCCCTTCTTTTCAACGACATGACCGAGCGCAAAAAGGCGCAAGAAGCCTTGCGCGAGAGCGAAGAACGTTATCGCAATCTGTTCAATTCAATGGACGAAGGCTTTTGCATCATTGAAATGATTTTTGACGAGCACGAAAAGCCGGTCGATTACCGCTTTCTGGAAGTGAATCCTGCTTTCGAAAAACAGACGGGAATGCACGACGTGACGGGCAAACGGGTGCGCGAAATCATCCCCGATCTTGAAGAGAACTGGTTTGAAATTTACGGCGAAGTCGCCCTGACGGGTAAACCGGTGCGCTTTATCAATGAAGTGAGCGCGCTGAACAGCTGGCTCGATATTCATGCCGCCAGGCTGGGCGGGCCGCAAACCCGGCAAGTCGCCGTCATTTTTGACAACATCACCGAACGCACCAAGTCCGACCAGGCCTTGCGCCAAAGCGAAGCGCGGTTCCGCGCTTTGTTTGACAGGGGGCCGATCGCGATCTATTCCTGTGACTGCTCGGGAAGGATCCAGGAATACAACGCCTGCGCGGTGAAATTATGGGGTCGGGAACCGAAGCGAAATAGCGACGAAAGTTTTAGTGCCTCGTACAAATTGTATTTTCCCGACGGCACGTTTCTGGCCCCCGCGCAAAGTCCGATGGCCGAGGTGTTGAGGGGTGAAATACCAGGGGCGCTTGACCAGGAATTCATCATTGAGCGGCCCGACGGCTCACGAATTACCGTCATTGCCAATATTGTTCCGCTCAAGAATGAGCAGGGACAAATTACCGGCGGAATGTGTTGCTTTTACGACATCACTGAACGCAGCCGCCTGGAGCGCAAGACGCTGGAGCAAGCGCAAGCCCTGGCAGACCTGGACCGCCGCAAGGACGAGTTTCTGGCGATGCTCGGTCATGAACTGCGCAACCCGCTCGCCGCCCTCTCCAACGCCGTGCTGCTGCTTCGTCTCCAGAAGAACGTAGAGCCAATCCAGCAGCAAAGCCGCGGCATCATAGAGCGTCAGGTCGGGCAACTGAAACATCTGGTTGATGACCTGCTGGAAGTCTCGCGCATCACCACCGGCAGTGTTCGGCTTCGCCAGGAGCGGATCAGCGTGAGCGGCGTCGTGGAACGGGCGGTGGAGACGGCCCAGCCGCTGATAGCCCAACGCCGGCATGAACTCAAGGTGTCGCTGCCGCAGCAACCGATCTTCTTGCATGCAGACGCCGCCCGGCTGGAGCAGGTGCTGGTGAACCTGCTCAACAACGCCGCCAAGTACAGCGAGGAAGGCGGCCGCATCTGGCTGAGCGTCGAACAGGAGGGCGCTGCTGAGGGAAAGGCGAATGAGGCGGTGCCGGTGCCGATGGTGGTGATCAGGGTGCGCGACACGGGCATCGGCATCGTTCCAGAACTGCTGCCGCGCATCTTTGACCTGTTCACGCAGGCGGACCGCTCACTGGACCGCTCGCAAGGCGGCCTGGGCATTGGCCTGTGCCTGGTGCAACGGCTGGTGGAACTGCACGGCGGGACCGTAGAGGCCCACAGCGTCCTGGGGCAAGGCAGCGAGTTCGTCGTGCGTCTGCCGGTCATGCTGACTGCTCTGCCGGCGTCGCCATCGCCTGCCACCGAAACAGTCCAGCCGCCAGCAAAAGGCTGTCGGGTGCTGGTGGTGGATGACAACGTGGATGCGGCCCAGAGCCTGGCAGTGCTGCTTGAAATGACAGGCCATGAGGTTTGGCTGGCTTACGACGGCCCGACTGCACTTAAAGCGGCCATTGATTACCGCCCAGACGTGATGCTGCTGGACATCGGCTTGCCCGGACTCACCGGTTATGAGGTAGCACAGCAGATTCGTCAGCAACCCGCGCTAAAGAACATCGTGCTGGTCGCCCTGACGGGGTATGGACAGGAAAGCGACCTGCAACTCTCGCAAGAAGCGGGGTTTGATCACCATTTGGTCAAGCCCGTTGACTTCGCCGAGGTGGAGAAAATCCTGGCGATCGTCGCGGAGCAGGCGGCTTGACTTGAACGAAGTGAACTCCGTCCTCCCGGCGTCAGACTTCGGGCGGCTCTGCCTGACTTTCTTGCTCCTTCCCGCCCTTGGAGGAAGGCAGGAATGGGCTCTGCGCACCGTTCGTTAACGAATCCTGATTTGCAGCCGACGCTTAGCAAGCCCGGCGGGCTCTAATCGCGGGCTTGCGACGCCACCAGCACGGGCTTCTCGCGGTACAGCTCGGGCATCAGGGTTTTGAAGTTGGCGATTTTCGGCAGGTCAAACCGTGCGATGTAGGGTGAGTGCGGGTTCAAAGTGGCGTAGTCCTGATGGTAGGCCTCGGCCGGGTAAAAGGCGGCGAGCGGCGTTAGCTGTGTCACGATCTTGCCGGTAAACACCTTCGCTGCTTCCAGCTGCGCGATGTAGCTCTCGGCCACCTGTTTCTGGTTGGGGTTCTGGTAAAAGACGGCGGAGCGGTACTGCGTGCCCGAGTCCGGTCCCTGGCGGTTGAGCTGCGTCGGATCGTGCGTCACCGAAAAATAGATTTGCAGCAGCTTGCCGTAGGAAATCTGCTTCGGGTCATAGGTGATCTGCACTGATTCGGCGTGCCCGGTCCGGCCCGAGCCGATGCTGGCGTAGCTGGCGGTTTCCCTTGAGCCGCCTGCATAGCCTGAGACAGCGTTCATCACGCCCTGGGTGTGCTGGAACACAGCCTGCACGCCCCAGAAACAGCCGCCTGCAAACACGGCAGTTTCGCGGGCGGCTTGTGTGGATGGTGCGGCTGCGGGTGTGTCAAGTGTTGGCGCAGGCAGTTTGACGGCCTTTTCCGCTGCCGCGCTACCACCGAGTAAAGCCCACGCCGACAGGGCGACTGCGCCTGCGATTGACAGAAGTTTGCCCATCATGATGCCGCCGTGAAGTTCATGGCTACACCGTTCATGCAATAACGCAGGCCTGTGGGTTTGGGACCGTCGTCGAACACATGGCCGAGGTGCCCGCCGCAGCGGCGGCAAAGCACTTCGGTCCGCTTCATGAACAAGGTCGTGTCGGTCTCTTCCACCACCGCTTTTTCCATCGGCTGCCAGAAGCTTGGCCAGCCGGTGCCGCTTTCAAACTTGGTGGTCGATGAGAAAAGGGGCAGGGCGCAGCCCGCGCAGCTGAAAACGCCGGCGCGCTTTTCCTTGTTGAGCGGGCTGGAGCCGGGGCGTTCTGTGCCGGCCTGGCGCAAGACGTGGTATTGATCGGGTTTAAGACGCTTTTGCCATTCGGCATCGGTGTGCGTCACCTCATAGGCACGCGCCGCGTGCGCGGGCGCACCGGAAAACAGCCCGCGCATGCCGGCCAGAATGCCGGTAAATGCGCCAAGGCTCAGGAGGGTATTTCTTCGGCTCATCATGGGGTTTCCTTTCGCTGGAGTCATTGTGGCTACTGATTGCTTGGTCGGGGCGGGCCATGGTTTCTTACAAAAGTGACGGTGCAGTGCTGGCTATTAATTGCTATTACTATAAAAATGATAGCTGCTTGCGAACGTTCCGTATGCGCGAAAGCCCTATTTGACTCTTGAAAGCAGTCAAAACCCGCGCCACTGCCAGATTGCCAAACCCACACTGGCTCCCGCACGGAAGAAGGTCGAAAAGCAGCTGACAAACCACCACCTCCGCCACGTGCAGGCGGCCGTGGGTGTGGGCCGGCTCTGATCGAATGGATGGTGATCAGGCAACACGGATTGGATGCAGGTTTAGACCCATAGTTCACGTCATCGGTCTGAGACTCCAATGTTGTGCAGCCAGGGCCTTCGGGCTGACGCCGTTTATTGCAGCCCGGCAACCGCCAACACATTAGGGACACAGTACTTAAGCTTGAGCCGCGTGAAGCCGGGCCTGCATACGCTGAGCGCAGCCAGCATGTTGCTCTCATTGCATAAAATGACCCGGCGTTTGCAGCAGGCCTCGATATGGGCTGCGCCACATCTGTTTGAATCCTCTCATTGCTCATGACCACCGTCTCTACCCCCATTTCCGCCGCCACGCGGCGTGCCATCCTGCTGCTGTCTTTTGCCACGTTTGCCAGCATGGCGGCGCAGCGCATTTGCGATGCCATGCTGCCAGAGCTTTCCCGTGTGTTTGCGGTAAGCCTGGCGCAAGCGGCGCAGGTTGTGTCGGTGTTTGCCATTACTTACGGCGCGTCGCAGCTGTTTTATGGGCCACTGGGCGACCGCCTGGGCAAGTTCCGCGTTATCACCTTTGCCACGCTGGGCTGCAGCATTGGCAGCATCGTGGCGGTTTTTGCCACCAGCCTTGACGTTCTGGTGCTGGCGCGGCTGTTGATGGCGCTCGGGGCAGCAGCCCTGATTCCGCTCGGGATGGCCTGGGTCGGCGACGCGGTGCCGTCCGACCAGCTTCAGGTCATGCTGACCCGTACCGGACTGGGCAGCACCCTGGGCATTGTGGGTGGCCAGCTGGTGGGCGGCTTGCTGACCGATGCCCTGGGCTGGCGCTGGGCTTTCGTCTTCATGACGCTGCTGTTCGGCGTGGTGGGTTCGCTGTTATACATGGATTTGCGCCGGCAGCAGGCAGCGCCCAAGGCCGTGGCCAAGACGCCCAGCCAGCCAGCGCTGCGCCACGGCTTTGTGAAGCAGGCGCTGATCATCATCACCGGCCCCTGGTCGCGCGTGATTTTGCTGATGGCGCTGGTTGAGGGCGCGGTGGGCTTCGGTGTGCTGGCCATGTGGGCCTCTCACCTGCACCGCTCGCTTGGCCTGTCGCTTTCACTGTCAGGCGCCATCGTGGCGCTGTTTGGCCTGGGCGGCATGCTCTATATGGCGGTAGGACGCCACCTGATTCGCCGTTTTCGCCAGCAAGGGCTGGTGCTGTCCGGCGGGCTTGTCGTGGGCGTGTGCGCGCTGGTACTGGCTTTTACGCGGCACTGGCTGCCTGCCATTCCGGCGAGCCTTTTTGCCGGTTTCGGGTTCTTCATGTTCCACAACACCATGCAGGCCAACGCCACGCAGATGGCGCCGAATGCACGCGGCACGGCGGTGTCGCTGTTTTCTTCATTCCTGTTTCTGGGCCAGTCGATTGGCGTCGTCCTGGCTGCCAGTTTGATTGACCGGATCGGGACTGGGGCGGTAATCGCGCTGGGTGGCGGGGCGATGGCGGTCGAAGGGGTGTTTTTTGCCTGGGCGTTGCGGCGGCGGGATGCGCGGATGCGGGTGGCGTGAAGGCTTGGGCGTGTTTACCTGTGGCTTTAAGCCTGGAGCCTGCGAACTGGCAACCCATCGGATTC
>JAYWDL010000195.1:0-5457 GCA_043779865.1 Polaromonas sp. | reverse complement strand
GTGGCGTTGGCTGCGGCTATGGCCTGCTGGTCGGTCTTGAAGCGGAACACCGGCGCGAACGGCCCAAAGGTTTCTTCTTTGGCGCACAGCATGTCGGCCGTGGCTTCTGAGATCACCGTCGGCTCAAAAAACTGGCCTTCGAGTTTGTGCCCGCCGACCATCAGCTTGCCGCCTTTGGCCAGCGCGTCGGCAACGTGGCGCTGTACTTTTTCAACCGCCGAATCTTCAATCAGCGGGCCCTGCACCACGCCGTCTTCAAACCCGTTGCCGACCTTCAGCGCCTTGACTTTCGCAGAGAACTTTTCAACGAATTGGTCGTACACACTGTCTTGCACATAGATGCGATTGGCGCACACGCAGGTCTGGCCGGCGTTGCGGTATTTGCTGGCCATCGCGCCTTCGACGGCCGAATCGACATCAGCGTCGTCGAAGACGATGAACGGTGCATTGCCGCCAAGTTCGAGCGACAGTTTTTTCACCGACGGGGCGCTCTGCGCCATCAGGATGCGGCCGACTTCGGTCGAGCCGGTAAAGCTGATGTGGCGCACCACGTCGCTGGCGCAAAACACCTTGCCGATGGCAATGGAGTTGTCTGAGTCAGCAGTCAGCAGGTTGAGCACGCCCGCCGGAATACCGGCGCGCACGGCCAGCTCGGCCGCTGCCAGCGCGGTCAATGGTGTCAGTTCGGCTGGTTTGATGACGACCGTGCAGCCCGCTGCCAGCGCAGGAGCAACTTTGCGGGTGATCATGGCCAGCGGGAAGTTCCAGGGCGTGATGGCTGCGCACACGCCGATGGGCTGCTTCAAGACCATCAGACGGCGGTTGTTGTCAAACTGGGGCAGGGTTTCGCCATTGACGCGCTTGGCTTCTTCTGCAAACCACTCGACAAAGCTGGCGCCATAGGCGACTTCGCCCTTCGCTTCGGCAAAAGGCTTGCCCTGCTCGGCGGTCATGATGCGGCCCAGGTCTTCCTGGTTGGCCATCAGCAGCTGGTACCACTTCATCAGGATCGCGTGGCGTTCCTTGCCGGTTTTATTGCGCCAGGTGGGCCAGGCCGCGTTGGCTGCAGCAATGGCCGCTTCGGCATCCTGGGGCCCAAGATTGGCCACATCAGCAAGTTTTTGCCCGTTGGACGGGTCAGTGACGTCAAAACGCGCAGTTCCGCCAACCCATTGACCATTGATCAGGGCGTCGGTTTTGAGCAGGCTGGGGTCATTGAGCAGCGATAGGGGCGAGGTTTTCATGTCCATGTAGGTCTCTCTTTCATCGGTTGTCGGTATTCCTGGGGGCGGCTGTGTCATGAGAATGACAGCTTTCAAGCATAGCGCGTTGGCTTCAAGCGTGCTGTAACTTGTGTTGTGCAAACTTATAATCCAGGATTCAAGCCATTCGGCCCGCAATCGGGCTTGATCGGCCTTTTTCTCTTTAAGCACCTCGTGCGGCTTGCGGCGCTGACTTGTCAGGGCAGCGGTTCGCCCAAATTGGTAAAACATGAGCAATCCCTCTCCTACCGCAACCTTCACCGTTGCCGACATCCGCAAGACCTTCCTCGACTTCTTCGCCTCCAAAGGCCACACCGTGGTGCCCTCCAGCTCGCTGGTGCCGGGCAACGACCCGACGCTGATGTTCGTCAACTCGGGCATGGTCCAGTTCAAGGACGTGTTCCTCGGCACCGACAAGCGCTCTTATGTGCGCGCCGCATCGGTTCAGGCTTGTTTGCGCGCCGGCGGCAAGCACAACGATCTGGAAAACGTCGGCTACACCGCGCGCCACCACACCTTTTTTGAAATGCTGGGCAACTGGAGTTTTGGCGATTACTTCAAGCGCGAATCGCTGAAATGGGCGTGGGAGCTGCTGACAGAGGTTTATAAACTGCCCGACGACAAGCTCTGGGCGACGGTCTATATCGACGACGACGAGGCCTACGACATCTGGACGAAAGAAATCGGCCTGCCGCCCGAGCGCGTGGTTCGCATTGGCGACAACAAGGGCGCCAGGTACGCCAGCGACAACTTCTGGATGATGGCCGACACCGGCCCCTGCGGCCCCTGCAGCGAAATCTTCTTTGACCACGGCCCTGAAATCGCCGGTGGCCCGCCCGGCTCACCGGATCAGGACGGCGACCGTTACATTGAAATCTGGAACAACGTGTTCATGCAGTTCGATATGCAGCCCGACGGCTCCGTCAAACCGCTGCCCGCGCCCTGCGTCGATACCGGCATGGGGCTGGAGCGCCTGGCCGCCATCCTGCAGCATGTCCACAGCAATTATGAAATCGATATTTTTGAAGCGCTCATCAAGGCCGCTTCACGCGAGACCGGCGAAACTGATCTGGGCCATAAATCGCTGCGCGTGATTGCCGACCACATCCGCGCCACCGCGTTTCTAGTCAGCGACGGCGTCAACCCGTCCAACGAAGGGCGCGGCTATGTGCAGCGCCGCATCATCCGCCGCGCGATTCGCCACGGCTACTTGCTGGGCAAGAAAACGCCGTTTTTCCACAAGCTGGTGGCTGATCTGGTGGTGCTGATGGGCGATGCGTATCCACGGCTCAAGGCGGATGAAATGCGCATTGCCGCCGTGCTGAAAGCCGAGGAGGAGCGCTTTTTCGAGACGCTGGAAACCGGTATGCAGATTCTGGATGCGGCGCTGGCCGATGGCGTCCAGGTGCTGCCGGGCGATGTAGCCTTCAAGCTGCACGACACCTACGGTTTTCCACTCGATCTTTCAGCAGATGTTTGCCGTGAGCGTGGTGTACAAGTTGACGAAGCCGGTTTCAATGCCGCCATGGACAGGCAAAAAAACCAGGCCCGCGCCGCCGGCAAATTCAGGATGGACCGCGCCCTGGACTACAGCGGCACGGGCAACACCTTCACCGGCTATGAACATCTTGAAGAAACTTCAAAAATCGTAGCACTCTACGCAGACGGCACGCCCGTGGCAGCCCTGAAAGCCGGTCAAAACGGCGTGGTGGTGCTGGACAAGACGCCGTTCTACGCCGAAAGCGGCGGCCAGGTTGGCGATGAAGGCGAACTGGTCAGCGGCTCGGCCCGCTTTGCGGTGAGCGACACGCTCAAGATCAAGGCCGATGTGTATGGCCACCACGGCACGCTGGCAGAGGGCACGCTGAACGTGGGCGACCATGTCAGCGCGCAGGTCAATGCCGCCGTGCGCGCCGCCACGGTGCGCAACCACAGCGCCACCCATTTGATGCACAAAGCCCTGCGTGAAGTGCTGGGCGCGCATGTGCAGCAAAAGGGCAGTCTCGTCAATGCCGAGCGCACCCGCTTTGACTTTGCGCACAACGGGCCGATGACCGACGGGCAGATCCGCGAAGTTGAAGCCCGCGTCAACGCCGAAATTTTGTCCAACCTGGCCGCCGAGGCGCGTGAGATGGACATGGAATCGGCCCAAAAAACCGGCGCGATGATGCTGTTTGGCGAAAAATACGGCGACACCGTGCGCGTGCTGACCATTGGTTCAAGCATGGAGCTGTGCGGTGGCACCCATGTGGGTCGCACCGGTGACATCGGGCTGTTCAAAATTGTGACGGAGAGCGGCGTCGCCTCGGGCGTGCGCCGCGTGGAAGCCGTCACGGGGCTGAATGCGTTGAAATATCTGCAAGCCTCTGAGGCCGCACTCGAAAAAATTCAGTTTCAAATTGGTTTTCATGGCGAGTCCGATCAGTTAGGTGGCCGAGTTGCTGAACTGCAGAACCAAATCAAAGCTTTGGAAAAAGAAGTTATTGCGCTCAAGGGCAAGCTCGCTTCTTCGCAAGGCGACGAGTTGATGCTGCAGGCGGTCGATGTCAAGGGACTGAAGGTGCTGGCCGCCAGGCTGGAAGGCGCCGACGCCAAGACGCTGCGCGACACCATGGACAAGCTCAAGGACAAGCTGAAAACCGCCGTCATCGTGCTGGCTGCGGTGGATGGCAGCAAGGTGCAGATTGCCGCCGGCGTCACCAGCGACGCTACCTGCAAGGTCAAGGCCGGCGAGCTGGTCAACTTTGTCGCCAGCCAGGTCGGCGGCAAGGGCGGCGGCAAGGCCGACATGGCCATGGCGGGCGGCACGGACGCCTCTCATCTGGATAAGGCGCTCAAATCAGTGCAGGCCTGGGTGACCGAGCGCGCCTGACAATTGGTGGTGGGCGTAATTTGCTATTTAATTGATAGCTTCTTGCGACCGTCCTTATTGCGCTAAAGGCTGTTTTGGCTTGGCAATAAGGCGAACTGCCTAAACCGCAGCCCAGAACACGGCAAACCACTGATCCGGGTCGCTCCAGTGCCGCACTTGCCTGAAACCGGCCTGCTTGAGCAAGGCCGTCATGCTTTGCAGCGTGTATTTGTAGGAGCTTTCGGTGTGAATGCGCTCACCGGCCCGAAAGCGCCGCGTATTACCCGGCCAGCGCACTGTCTGGTCGCTCATCGCTTCAAGGTGCATTTCGATGCGTGACTGATCAGCATTGAACATTGCCACATGACGCCACTGGCGAACGTCAAAATTCGCCTCAAGTAAATCATTGACATTGCGCAGCAGGTTTTTATTGAACGCGGCCGTCACGCCCAGCGCATCGTCATAGGCCGCTTCCAGCAGGGCGATGTCCTTGACCAGATCAATACCCAGCAGCAAGCCGCGTGCCTTGCCCTGCGCCGGGTCGGCCATGTGCTGCAAAAACTGCAAAGCTTGCTCGGGTGAGAAGTTGCCGAGGCTGGAGCCGGGATAGAAAAACACCCGGTCGTGATCCTGAACCTCATCGGGCAAGGCCAGGCCGGCTGAAAAATCCATGCCCACGCCCACAATGTCGAGCGCCGGAAAACTGTTTTGCAACTGCCGGGCAGCGTCCTTCAAAAAGTCCACCGAAATATCGACCGGCACATACTGCCGTGGCTGAAAGTGGGGAATAAAGACCAGGGCCTTGGCGCAGTTTCCCGCGCCAAGGTCAATCAGGCACGGATGGCCCAGGCCGGTTTCTGACAGCGTTTCGGCGATCTGCGTCTGGGCCGCTTTAAAAATTCCGGCCTCGGTGCGCGTAGGGTAGTACTCGTCCAGTTCCGTGATGGCTTCAAAAAGCCGGGAGCCCAGCGCGTTGTAAAAAAACTTGGGAGACACGCTGGCCGCTTCAGCTGTCAAGCCGTCGGCCAGTTCCTGCGCGGTGCTGTGGGCTTGCCGGCAGGACGATTCGCTGTTGCAAAGATTGATGAAACGGGGCGTTGTGGCGGGCGGCGCGTCCAGCGAAAGGTCAAAAAGGTTGTCAGGAAGTTTCAAGAGAGCCTTGGCAATGATGCTGATAAAGCCTGATTTAAAAACGGTTTCATCAGGACGTGTGTAGGACTTTATCGTTTTCAGGGCGGTGGACCGGCCTTGCGCCCTGGTCTGTTACCGGAGCTTTCCTGTTCATAACCCACGGTGGCACAATACCCTGCTGGCCGTACCGTGTCCGTAACAGGCTCGGACTGG
>JAYWDL010000194.1:0-5458 GCA_043779865.1 Polaromonas sp. | reverse complement strand
GTTCCACCGAAGAAGAGGCCGAGGAAGAAGCCGAGGCAGCGCTGTCCACCGTGGACAGCGAGTTTGGCCGCACCACCGACCCGGTGCGCATGTACATGCGCGAGATGGGCACGGTCGAGCTGCTGACGCGCGAAGGCGAAATCGAGATCGCCAAGCGCATCGAAGGCGGCCTGATGGCGATGATGGAAGCCATCTCGGCCAGCCCCGCCACGATTGCAGAAATCTTGCGCTTGGGCGAAGACATACGCGAAGGCAAGGTTGTAATCACCACCATCGTGGATGGCTTTTCCAACCCCAACGAGGCCGACGACTACGTTGCCGAAGAAGACTTCGATGAGTTTGACGCCGAAGACGACGACGACGGCAAGGGCGGCTCCAAGGCGCTGACCAAAAAGCTTGAAGAGCTGAAAAAAGAAGCGCTGAGCCGCTATGACCGCCTGCGTGAGCTGTTCGAAAAAGTGCACAAGACTTACGACAAGGAAGGCTACGGCACGCCGCATTACGTCAGCGCGCAAAAGGCCTTGTCTGAGGAACTGATGTCGATCCGCTTCACCGCCAAGGCGATTGAGAAGCTGTGCGACATGGTGCGCTCGCAGGTCGATGACATCCGCAAGAAAGAGCGCGAGCTGCGCCGCATAATTGTGGACAAATGCGGCTACCCGCAAGAGCACTTCATTGCCGACTTCAGCGGCCGCGACAAGAATGGCAACAAGGTGCCCAGCCAGTTGCTCAACCTGAAATGGATTGAGAAACAGGCCGGTGCCGGCAAGCCGTGGAGCGCCATCATGGGCCGCAACATTCCGCCCGTGCAAGACTTGCAGCAAAAGCTGACCGACTTGCAGTCGCGCGTGGTGGTGCCGCTGGACCAGCTCAAAGACATCAACAAGCGCATGAATGAAGGCGAGTTTTCATCACGCGCGGCCAAGAAAGAGATGATCGAGGCCAACCTGCGCCTGGTGATCTCGATTGCCAAAAAGTACACCAACCGCGGCCTGCAGTTTCTTGATTTGATCCAGGAAGGCAACATCGGCTTGATGAAAGCCGTGGACAAGTTTGAATACCGCCGCGGCTACAAATTCTCGACCTATGCCACCTGGTGGATTCGCCAGGCCATCACGCGTTCGATCGCGGATCAGGCCCGCACCATCCGCATTCCGGTGCACATGATCGAGACGATCAACAAAATGAACCGCCTGTCGCGCCAGCACCTGCAGGAGTTCGGCTTCGAGCCCGACGCCAGCGTTCTGGCCGAGAAGATGGAAATTCCCGAAGAGAAAATCCGCAAGATCATGAAGATTGCCAAAGAGCCGATCTCGATGGAAACGCCAATCGGCGACGACGACGACTCGCATCTGGGCGACTTCATCGAAGACGGCGCCAACACTGCGCCGCTGGAAGCCGCCATGCAGGCCGGCCTGCGCGATGTGGTCAAGGACATTCTCGACAGCCTGACGCCGCGCGAAGCCAAGGTGCTTCGCATGCGTTTCGGTATCGAGATGTCCACCGACCACACGCTGGAAGAAGTCGGCAAGCAGTTTGACGTGACGCGAGAGCGGATTCGCCAGATTGAAGCCAAGGCGCTGCGCAAGCTCAAGCACCCGAGCCGCAGCGACAAGCTGCGCAGCTTTATCGATACGCTGTAAGGTCAGCCAGACGCGTAAGCGGCCTGTGCCTGTCAAAAGGCGCTGGCCGCTTTTTTTTGCGCCTGCATTTCTTGCCCGTCATCGCGGGGCTGAAGGCCGTGGCGATCCATCGTCGATCAGGAGGCGGGCATGGATTGCCGCACGCCAGGCGCTGGGTATGCAGCAGGTCATTGAAACCATCATTGAATCATCAGGAAAAGTCGCCACGATCCTGCTGCACCCTTCAGCCATGATTCCCGTGATGTAGTGCAGGCAGGGCTGGCAGCATGCGGATGCATCGTTCTGGTCAGCCTTTTTTACCACGGCCTGAATCAGAATCTTCAAGGGTTTTGGCCCGACATTCCAAACAGCACGGGCACCACCAGCTATAAAACTCGTAGCAGAAGCGATTTTGCGTTATATTTGGTGCCAGGCTTTTTGCTGAGCCATCCACCCAACCCCCGTGACCCTGATTGACCCAAGGATATAACAAATGAGTGCCAAAGAAAACGCCGCCGTTAGCCTGTTGCTTGAACTGCTGGAGTCGCGCTATGCACTGCGTGTGATGTGGGCACTGAAAGACGGTCATCCGCAAACGTTTCGCCTTCTTCAAGACAGTATCGGCAACATCACGCCCAACACCTTGAACACCCGCATCAAGGAATTGCGCGCCGCCGGCCTGCTCGGTCATGGCACAAGCGGCTACACCGTCACCACGCTGGGCGCAGACTTGCTCAAACGCTTGAATGACCTGCAGGCTTTTGCCGGCAAGTGGGCGATCAGCCAGACCAAAGTCAGCGCAGACAAGAATAAACCAGAGTAAACAAGCTGCTGCTACCGACATGGAAAAACAAAAAAACAGGCCTTGTGCCTGTTTTTTTGTAATCCGTCAATTCACACGGCAGTTTCTAAAAGCTCTACCGGATTGCCAAATTTTCCGGCAGCGGCCTGAACGGCCGGATCATGCAGCGCACTGAGAAAACCGGCGTCGATCAGCAATTCGCCATCCACCGACACCGTGCTGTCCAGCGTCACCCCCCGCGTCAGCCACACGGGTATCGAGCAGCGGGTCGGTCAGCAGAAGCACCTTGTCGCCCTGCCCGAATGCAAAGGTACGCTGAAAGTTCTCTAGTGCAGCAAAATAATTTTTGGTCTGTGTGATGTTCAGGTTCAAGGGCTGGGGCAAGCCGGCCAGCATATCGCCCGAGACAGGCGCAAGGTCAATAGGGTGACAATCATGTTGTGGATGCAGCCGGCTGGGTGGCCATGAACGCTCGATTCCACCGTGTTCTGGTGCAGGCAGCAGGCAACAGCACGCTCACCTCGGCACTGGCGCATGTGAGCAAAACACCCATGGCCAGCGCTGGCGCCCTGAGCCTTAACGGCATGCTGCCGCTGCTGGAGTATGAATTCATCCAGCGCGCCCAAAGCGACCATGAAGATGTGTTGACTGCCCTGATAGCGGGCGAAGGCGCACGAGCCGAAGCCCTGATGCGTGAACACGCCCGCCGGAGCCGGGACAATAAACGAGAACTGATGGCGCAGCTGCAAAAGCCTTCAGTACGTTGACAACGATAGGGCGCAAGGCCAGTGACCAGGCCGCGGCCTGTCGCGCTCTGTCCAGGCTGGACTTTGACCGCCCCTACAATCCCGACCAGTCCATCTGGACTTTTCGGTTTGGGCGCCGATGCTTCCTGCTTCGAACGCCACGCTACAGTACGAACCACATTTCATTATCAATACCGAAATCCCTGTCTTGAAAAGGGATTTGCAATCCCAAGCTACTTCGCTTAGCAGCTTCAAACCTTTTCTACCAACATGTCCGAGCACACACAACCCGAACAGAACCAAGCCCTGACAGGCGCGCCCAGTCCTGAAGAACTCGAAGCGGCACAGGCAGCCGACGAGTTTGATGCCATGAATGCGGTCCAATCCCAGTTGGCAACCCTGCAAGCCAAAAACACCGAACTGTCTGACAGTTATCTGCGCGCCAAGGCCGAGGCCGAAAACGTCCGTCGCCGCGCCGATGATGAAATTTCCAAGGCGCGCAAATTTGCCCTTGAAAGCTTTGCCGAAAGCCTGCTTCCTGTACTTGACAGCCTGGAGGCGGGTCTGACCATCAAGGAAGCCACGCTTGAGCAGTTGCGTGAAGGTTCGGATGCCACGCTCAAGCAACTCAAGGGCGCACTCGAGCGCAACAAGGTGATTGAAATCAATCCGGCGCCTGGCAGCAAATTTGATCCACACCAGCATCAGGCTATCAGCATGGTGCCTGCCAATCAGGAGGCCAATACGGTCGTGACTGTGTTGCAAAAGGGCTACCTGATCGCTGAGCGCGTTCTGCGCCCTGCCTTGATCACAGTTGCAGCACCGCAGTAAAGACAAAAAAAAGGCTGAAGCCCTTGAAGTTGTAAAACTTATCCGCAAGTCTTCAGCAACTTATTGAGCAGATCGACTAAATGATTGGTCTGCCAGGCAAGCAATTTTTAACGAATCAAAAAACAGGAGTAAATCATGGGAAGAATCATTGGTATCGACTTGGGTACGACCAATAGCTGCGTCTCCATCATGGAAGGCAACACGCCCCGCGTCATTGAAAACTCGGAAGGCGCACGCACCACGCCGTCCATCGTCGCCTATCAGGAAGATGGCGAAGTGCTGGTCGGCGCATCGGCCAAGCGGCAGGCGGTAACCAACCCCCGAAACACCCTTTATGCCGTCAAGCGCCTGATTGGCCGCAAGTTCAGTGAAAAAGAAGTCCAGAAAGACATCGGCCTGATGCCTTACTCAATCGTTCCCGCCGACAATGGCGACGCCTGGATCGAAGTGCGCGGCAAAAAAATGTCTGCCCAGCAGGTCAGCGCTGACATCCTTCGCAAGATGAAAAAAACCGCCGAAGACTACCTCGGCGAGCCCGTCACCGACGCCGTGATTACGGTGCCTGCCTACTTTAATGACGCACAACGCCAGGCCACCAAGGACGCCGGCCGCATTGCCGGTCTGGACGTCAAGCGCATCATCAACGAACCGACCGCAGCCGCGCTGGCCTTTGGCCTGGACAAACAGGAAAAAGGCGACCGCAAGATTGCGGTCTATGACCTGGGCGGCGGCACCTTCGACATCTCGATCATTGAAATTGCCGATGTCGATGGCGAAAAGCAGTTTGAAGTGCTCTCGACCAATGGCGACACTTTCCTCGGTGGCGAAGATTTTGACCAGCGCATCATCGACTTCATCATTGCCGAGTTCAAGAAAGACCAGGGCGTTGACCTGTCCAAGGACGTGCTGGCCCTGCAGCGCCTGAAGGAAGCCGCCGAAAAAGCCAAGATCGAGCTGTCCAACAGCGCCCAGACCGACATCAACCTGCCCTACATCACCGCTGATGCATCGGGTCCCAGACACCTGAACATCAAGATGACCCGTGCCAAGCTGGAAAGCCTGGTCGATGAGCTCATTGAGCGCACGATTGCCCCTTGCCGCGTGGCGATCAAGGATTCCGGCGTGAGCGTTGGCGACATCCATGACGTGATCCTGGTTGGCGGCATGACCCGTATGCCCAAGGTGCAGGAGAAGGTCAAGGAATTCTTCGGCAAGGAACCGCGCAAGGACGTGAACCCGGATGAAGCCGTTGCCGTTGGCGCTGCCATCCAGGGCCAGGTGCTGTCGGGCGACCGCTCTGACGTTCTGCTGCTCGACGTGACTCCGCTTTCCCTTGGAATCGAAACCATGGGCGGCGTGATGACCAAGATGATCAAGAAAAACACGACCATCCCGACCAAGTTTGCCCAGACTTTCTCGACCGCCGAAGACAACCAGCCGGCCGTGACGATCAAGGT
>JAYWDL010000193.1:0-14581 GCA_043779865.1 Polaromonas sp. | reverse complement strand
TCACTGTCTTGCGCGGCTTTCAGGCGCTTTTCAAGATCGGGCAGCTTGCCATATTGCAATTCCGCGACCTTGTTGAAGTCGCCCTTGCGGGTGAATTCCTCAATCTGGAAGCGGATGCGGTCGATTTCTTCCATCACATCTTTGGAACCCAGCGCCTGGGCTTTTTCGGCTTGCCAGATTTCATCCAGGTCGGAGATTTCCTTTTGCAGCTTGACAATTTCTTCTTCAATCAGGCCAAAGCGTTTTTGCGAAGACTCGTCTTTTTCGCGGCGCACGGCTTCGCGCTCGATTTGCAGCTGAATCAGGCGGCGGTCGAGTTTGTCCATCACCTCAGGTTTGGAGTCGCGCTCGATACTGATTTTGCTGGCCGCTTCGTCGATAAGGTCAATCGCCTTGTCGGGCAAAAACCGGTCAGTGATGTAGCGGTGTGAAAGCTCAGCCGCAGCCACGATGGCCGGGTCGGTGATCTGCACGCCATGGTGCAATTCGTATTTTTCTTTCAACCCGCGCAGGATGGCAATCGTCGCTTCCACCGTCGGTTCACCGACCAGGATTTTCTGGAAACGGCGCTCCAGCGCGGCGTCTTTTTCAATGTACTTGCGGTATTCGTCCAGCGTGGTGGCGCCGACGCAATGCAGCTCGCCACGCGCCAAGGCGGGCTTCAGCATATTGCCGGCGTCCATTGCGCCTTCCGCCTTGCCGGCGCCGACCATGGTGTGCAGCTCGTCGATAAAGACGATGGTCTGGCCTTCGTCCTGCGCCAGCTCCTTGAGCACGGTTTTCAGGCGCTCTTCAAATTCGCCGCGGAACTTGGCGCCAGCCAGCAGCGCGGCCATGTCGAGCGACAGCACGCGCTTGCCCTTGAGCGAATCGGGCACTTCGCCGGCGACGATGCGCTGGGCCAGGCCTTCGACAATAGCCGTCTTGCCCACGCCGGGCTCGCCAATCAGCACCGGATTGTTTTTGGTGCGGCGCTGAAGCACCTGGATGGCGCGGCGGATTTCATCGTCGCGGCCAATCACCGGGTCGAGCTTGCCCAGGCGAGCGCGCTCGGTCAGGTCCATACAGTATTTCTTGAGGGCTTCGCGCTGGCCTTCAGCATCGGCGCTGTTCACGTTCTGGCCGCCGCGAACCGCATCAATCGCCGCTTCCAGCGCCTTGCGGGTCAGGCCGTTTTCCTTGGCCAGCTTGCCCACATCACTTTTGCTATCCGTCAAGGCCAGCAAAAACAGCTCGCCAGCGATGAACTGGTCATTGCGCTTGATAGCTTCCTTTTCGGTGGCCTGCATCAGTTTGGCAAGCTCCTGGCCAACCGTTGTCTGGTCCTGGCCCTGCACCTGTGGCAGTTTTTTGACGGCGGCATCGGCGGCCTGCGTAAGCCCCGGGACGTTGACGCCGGCGCGCTCCAGCAGCGCGCGTGGGCCGTCGTCCTGGCGCAGCATGGCCACCAGCAGGTGGACCGGCTCAATGTAGCCGTTGTCATTGCCCAGGGCCAGCGACTGGGCGTCGCTCAGTGCTTCCTGGAACTTGGTGGTGAGTTTGTCTTGTCGCATGAATTCTCCAGTAGAACTTGAAAAAGTCTGACCCTTCGAATCTTGGGGCTTTTGCGCTGCTTTACAAGCGCCGCCAACGCGGCAAGGCGCTTTGAACAGGCTTTAAGCTTGATTGAAATCAAGCTCAGGCGGATCGGCTCACTCTATTTTCGAATTCAGGCAGAGATCAGCCGCAGCGCCGCAGCCAACACTCTAGCACCGTAAAGCGGTGCAACGGCTTGTCGCTTTGAAGTAGAAATGGAAATACTTGAGTCTGCGGACAAACCCAAGTACTTGAACTGAATTACTTGCGGGCAACCACGGCAAGTGCGTCGGCTTTGGCCTGGCTGTCAATAATTGCGCCGTTTGGCACTTTCACGCCGTCACGCAGGGTCACATCAATGACGATGGCGCTGTCGCCAATCAACACGTTGCTTCCTACCTTGGAACGAAAAAGAATGGCGTCGTCGGCAATAGCAAGATCGTCGCCTACCACCAGCGGCCCATGAAAAACCACGTTGTGGCCGGCTTTCAGGTTTCGGCCGATTGTCAGCGTCGTGTGTTCAAGCGCATGAAACGTCACGCGGTCTTCAATATCCGCGTTCTCGCCAATGATGATAGGCGTGCCCTCATCAGCACGAATTGACGTGCGCCCGCCGATCACACTGTTGTCACCGATTCGCACATCGCCGACGACACGGGCAAACTCGGAAATCTTGACGTTTTTGCCCAGCGTTGGCATCACTTTTCCCTTGTTGAAAGAGGTCTGCGGTGCGACTGAAACGCCCGTTACCGCGTCAAAACCACTGTTGCCATAAAGCTCAACATATTTTTCAGCAAACTCATGGTTGACGTGAAGCACATCTTTCTGGAACTTTGCGTAAGCCTCGGCTTTCATGGGTAATGCGTCTGCCTCGCGCTGCGTCTTGATGACGGCTCCGGTTGGAACCAGCCGGTCTTTGCCGATGCGGACATTCGACACCGTCGCTCCGTGCAAAACAAAAGCGCCATCTTCAAGCACCGAGTTTTCGATGCGGGAACGGAAGCCGACGAAAGTGAAATTGCCTATGGCGGAATTCACGATGACGGCCTGGTGCGCAATGCTCACCTGACGCTGGGTACTGGAAGACCTCGGGCCACAGGCTGACGCAGGGCCCGGATTGGGGCGCAGCGCAAGAAACAGGATGTTGTCCTGCAAGTTGGTTTCATCGCCAATGCAAATTTTCGTCTCGGGGTCGGCGCGCAGGATGGTGTTGCCTGCCACAAAAACTTTCTGGCCCACACTCACATCACCAAACAGCTCCACCAAAGGGCTGATGAAGCTTTTATTGACGACCACTGGTTGCAGCTGTGCGACGCTGGCCAACGCGCCAGACGGGCTGGCTTGGCTGCCGTAGCTTGAGGGCGGCGCACTGGCGCTGCTTGAAGCTTTGCCCGTTGCATCCACGCCAGCATGGTTTGCACAAGCCATCAGTGCCGAGAAGGCAAGCAAGGACAAGGACACTTTTAGAACCGATGTATTCATGATTGACTGCCCAAAAAAGTTGGATTATGCATTTTTTAATTTATCTTTAACAACCGGCCTGACTGTTTGTGGCCTTGATGCCCCATTTAGCCAAAGCCGCATCGTCGCTGACCCGCGCATCGACCCAGCGCGCGCCTTCGGGCGTTTGCTCTTTTTTCCAGAACGGCGCCTGGGTCTTGAGGTAGTCCATGAGGAATTCGCAGGCACTGAAGCTCTCGCCCCGGTGCGCGGAAATGACCGCCACCATCACCACCTGATCGAGTGGCTTTAAACGCCCAACCCGGTGAATTACCCGCGCGTCCAAGATGTCAAACCGCGCCATCGCCGCGTCAATCATGGCCTCGATGGCTTTTTCGGTCATGCCGGGGTAATGCTCCAGCTCCATGCTGCTGACACTCAAGCCGTCATTGCGGTCACGCACAGTACCGGTGAAAGTGCAAATTGCCCCGACGCGCTTGTCATCTTTGCGCAGCGCTTCAACCTCGTCAGCAAGATTGAAGTCGCCGGTCTGGATCGTTACCCGCATCGCCATGGTTTTCAGCCTCCGGTGACGGGCGGAAAGAAGGCCACTTCGCAGCCATCGCTCAACGCGGCTGATTCGTCACGCATGATCTGGTTCACCGCCATGCGAACCGCCTTGCCGCGCGCCAGGCTGGCCGCATGGGCCGGGCTGGCAACCAGCAATTCATCACGCAGAGCCGCGAGCGTCATGGCAGAAGTCTCGCGCAACTCGCTGCCCTGCCCGATGGCTTCACGTATCGAGGCAAAGTATTTGATGCTGACTTTCATATGAAAAGAGCCTTCACGACAGCAACGCCGAAAACGGGATGAACCGCACCTTGTCGCCATGGGCAATGGCTTGGCCGGGCGGGTTATCGACCAGCCCGTTGCCCCAGACCGCTGAGGTTAGCACGCCGGAACTCTGGTTTTCAAACAGTTCCAGCCCGCCCGCCGCGTTGAGCCTGACGCGCAGGAATTCACGACGTTTATCGGCTTTGGCCCAATCAAAATGGGCGGTAAGCGCTATGGTTTGAGGAGCAAGTTCCGCTGCGCCCTGCAGCTTGAGAATGAAGGGCCGCACCAGCAGCATAAAGGTCACGAAGCTGGACACCGGGTTGCCTGGCAGGCCGATGAAATGGGCCATGCCGATCTTTCCATAGGCAAACGGCTTGCCGGGTTTGATGGCGATCTGCCACAGCATCAAACTGCCCAGCGTCTGCACGGCGGGCTTGATGTGGTCTTCTTCCCCGACCGAAACACCGCCGCTGGTCAGGATGAGGTCATGTTGTTCGCTTGCGCCCTTGAGCGCGGCAATTGTTGCATCGAGCTGGTCTGGCACGATGCCCAGGTCGGTCACGGTGCAGCCCAGCCGCTGCAGCAGGGCCTTTAAAAAGAAACGGTTGGAGTTGTAGATGGCACCGGGTTTCATGTCGGCAGGTGCCACATCGCCCGGCATAACCAGTTCGTCGCCGGTCGAAAACAGCGCCACCCGCACGCGCGGGGTGACTTGCAGGCGGTCAAAGCCGATGCTGGCGGCCAGGCCCAACGAGGCGGGCGTCAGCCGCTCGCCGCAGTGCAGCACCACCGCGCCCGCCGCAACATCTTCACCGCGCTGGCGAATCCACTGGCCCAGCCTGGGCTGCAGCCGGATGCGAACGCCGTCCCCGACCGGGTCGCAGTCTTCCTGCATGACCACCGCATCAGCACCGAGCGGAATGGGAGCGCCGGTAAAAATCCGCGCAGCCGAAGACGGCGCCAGCAAGTGCCCGCTACTGCCTGCAGGAATACGCTGGTTGACCTGCAGGAGCGTTGTGGCATCAGCCCAGTCAGCACAGCGCACGGCGTAGCCATCCATCGCACTGTTGTCGTGCGCCGGCACATCCAGACTGGATACCAAATCTTGAGCAAGAACGCGGCCATCGGCATCAAAGGTCGAAACGCTCTCGGCAGTCGCCAGCGGCACGGCGAAAGCCAGCAACTCACTCAATGCAAGGTCGAGCGGTTTCATGGGTGCGCGTGCAAGCCGTGCTGGGGTTGCAGACGTTAAAGAAAAGGAAACTGAACTCATGGCGAGGTATCCGTAACGGGGGAAAACGGGGCTCAGTCGAGACGGCCTTCAAACGAATAATGAAAGCGTTTCTGATTGTTGACCAGGTAATCGGCCACGGCATCTGCATCGTTCAAATCCAGCACCGGACGCAAGGTCGCTTCCGGCAATTGTTCGGGCGAATCGGTGGCAATCGCAACGACAAAATCATCGTCTCTGTAGCGCGTGGGCTTGCCGGACGCTGCGCGCCAGATTTCAATCTTGAGTAAATCGCTGCGCTTGAAGCCTTCGACCAGCACCCAGTCCACGTTACTCTGCAACTCGGCAATCAACTGATGCACCGTGAGCTCGCAAGGCTGCTCGAACTCGCGTATCAGCGCCAGCCTGTTTTGCGAGGCCACCACAACTTCAAAAGCGCCCGCTTCACGGTGGCGAAACGTGTCCTTGCCGGGGTGGTCGATGTCAAAGCGGTGATGGGCATGCTTGACTACCGACACCCGCAGGCCTCGCAGCTTGAGGGCGGGAATCAATTTCTCGACCAGTGTTGTTTTGCCCGAGCCAGAGTACCCGGCAAATCCAACCGCATTCATTCGCCTGCTTTCCGAAAAACAAGTTTGCTATTAAATACATAGCTGGTTGCGCCCGTAGAACAAGCGCAGGAGCCTGATTTAATGCACATTTTCGGCAATATAGCGCTTGATCGCTGCCGCGTCGGCCGGCAGCATCTTCACGCGCTTGGGCAAAGCTTCAATGCCGTCAAACCGCGCAGGACGCGGTGGCGACTGACCCAGCGCTTCTTCAATCGTGGCAGCGAACTTGATGGGCAAAGCGGTTTCCATAACGATCATGGGAACGCCCGGCTGAAGCTGCTCGCGCGCCACTTTGACGCCGTCGGCGGTGTGCGTGTCGATCATGGTGCCAAAGCGCTGCCAGCTATCGCGAATCGTCGCCAGCCGGTCGGCATGAGTGCTCTTGCCGCTGACAAAGCCGTAACGCTGGGCGGCCAAGGCAAAGGCAGGATCAGCGCTCAGGTCAAAACTGCCCTGGCTTGACAGCTGATCACGAAACAGCGCCCGGGTTTTGTCGCCATCCCGGCCCAGCAGGTCAAACACAAAGCGCTCAAAATTTGACGCCTTGGAAATGTCCATCGACGGGCTGGAAGTTTCATGCGTGTCGGCGCTACCGCGCACCCGGTAAACGCCGGTGCGGAAGAACTCGTCGAGCACATCGTTCTCATTGGTTGCCACCACCAAGTACTCAATCGGCAAGCCCATCATGCGCGCCACATGACCGGCGCAGACGTTGCCGAAGTTGCCGGAGGGTACTGAGAAACTAACCTTCGGACTTACCCCCTCCCCCCCTGGGGGAGTGTTGGGGCGGGGGCTTGCCTGGGTCGCCTGGAAATACCCCGCAAAGTAGTAAACCACCTGCGCCATCAAACGCGCCCAATTGATCGAATTCACCGTGCCGATCTTGTATTGACGCTTGAACGCCAAATCATTGGACACCGCCTTGACGATGTCTTGACAATCATCAAACACGCCCTTGACTGCGAGGTTGTGGATGTTGGCGTCTTGCAGGCTGAACATCTGCGCCTGCTGAAACGGGCTCATGCGGCCATAGGGGCTGGTCATGAAGACGCGCACCCCGGCTTTGCCGCGCATGGCGTACTCGGCCGCGCTGCCGGTGTCACCACTGGTGGCACCCAGGATATTGAGCTCTTCACCACAGCGTGCCAGTTCGTACTCAAACAAGTTGCCCAGCAACTGCATGGCCATGTCTTTGAAAGCCAGGGTGGGGCCGTTGGACAGGGCTTCGAGGTACACATCCGTTCGCGCTGAGCTTGGCCTGTCCTGAGCTTGTCGAAGGGTCGAAGCATCTTCCAGCTTCTTGAGCGGCACGATCTCGGGCGTACCAAACACGGCTTCGGTGTAAGTCTTACGGCAAATCGCCTTCAGATCAGCGGCGGGAATGTCGTCGATGTAGAGCGACAGCACTTCAAATGCGAGGTCGGCATAGGGCAGCGTGCGCCATTTAGCGAGTGTTGTCGCATCGACCTGCGGGTAATGCTCAGGCAGGTACAGACCGCCATCGGGGGCCAGGCCTTCGAGCAGGATTTCGCAGAAGCGTTTGCGACTTGCCGTATCGCTGGAGGCGGCGCGCGTACTCAGGTACTTCATCAGGCCAACTCTTCCTTGCGAATGCGCACGATGGGGGCCAGCACAGTGGGCAGCGCCTGCATCTGGGTGAGGGCCTGGTTCATGGTGCCTTCTACCGTGTCGTGGGTCAGGATGATGAGGTCGGTGGAGGTGGCACCCTCGCCGCCCACTTCGTCGGCCTCGCGCTGCAACACGGCGTCGATGCTGATGCCCAAACCGGCCAGAATGCCGGTAACTTTGGCCAGTACGCCGGGCTGGTCTGACACGCTCAGGCGCAGGTAGTAGCTGGTCACCACCTCGATCATAGGCAGCACGCGCAGGTCGCTCATGGCGTCGGGCTGGAAGGCCAGGTGCGGCACGCGTTGCGCGGCGTCGGCAGTGTGCAGGCGGGTGATGTCCACCAGGTCGGCAATCACCGCGCTGGCGGTGGGCTCGCTGCCCGCGCCTTTGCCGTAGTACAGCGTGGTGCCCACGGCGTCGCCGTTCACCATGACAGCGTTCATCGCGCCTTCGACATTGGCAATCAGGCGCTTGGCGGGCACCAGGCTGGGGTGCACGCGCAGCTCGATGCCGTCTGACATGCCTTTGGCCGCGTCGCCGGTGCGACGTTTAGCAATGCCTAGCAGCTTGATGCGGTAGCCCAGTTGCTCGGCGTATTTGATGTCTTGCGCGCCCAGTTGGGTGATGCCTTCGACATAGGCCTTGTCAAACTGCACCGGCACACCAAACGCGATGGCCGACATTAAAGTGACCTTGTGCGCCGCGTCAACGCCTTCGATGTCAAAAGTCGGGTCGGCTTCGGCATAACCCAAGGCCTGCGCTTGCTTGAGGACGACGTTGAAGTCCAGCCCCTTGTCGCGCATCTCGGACAAGATGAAATTGGTGGTGCCGTTGATGATGCCGGCCAGCCACTGGATGCGGTTGGCCGTGAGGCCTTCGCGCAGGGCCTTGATGATGGGGATGCCCCCCGCGACAGCCGCTTCAAACGCCACCATCACACCCTTGCGGTGCGCAGCGGCAAAAATTTCGGTGCCGTGCACGGCCAGCAGCGCCTTGTTGGCGGTAACCACATGCTTGCCCGCCTCAATGGCTTCCAGCACGAGCTGCTTGGCAATGCCGTAGCCGCCGATCAGCTCGATGACGATGTCAATGTTGGGGTTGGCGATGACGGCGCGCGCATCGCTCACCACTTGCACACCTGCGCCCACCGCAGCCTGCGCGCGGGCGGTGTCCAGATCGGCCACCATGGTGATCTCGATGCCACGCCCGGCGCGGCGTTTGATTTCTTCTTGGTTGCGTTTGAGCACGTTGAAGGTGCCCGTGCCCACGGTGCCTATGCCCAGCAGGCCTACTTGTATCGGTTTCATGTCGGTATTTGTCATTGACTTAGATGGCGTGGCGCTTGCGGTAGTGCTCTAAAAATTTGGCGATGCGGCCAACGGCCTCACGCAAGTCGTCTTCATGCGGCAGGAACACGATGCGGAAGTGGTCCGGCTGGGGCCAGTTAAAGCCCGTGCCCTGCACCAACAAAACCCGCGTTTCCTGGAGCAGATCGAGCACAAATTGCTGGTCGTCCTCCACCGGGTACATCTTCGGGTCAAGCTTGGGGAACATGTACAGCCCCGCGCTGGGCTTGACGCAGCTCACGCCGGGAATGGCCGTGATCAGCTCAAAGGCCAGATCGCGCTGGCGACGCAGACGCCCGCCCTCACAGATCAGGTCGTTGATGGTTTGGTAGCCGCCGAGGGCGGTCTGAATCGCCCACTGGCCCGGCACGTTGGCGCACAGGCGCATCGAGGACAGCATGTTGAGCCCCTCGATGTAGTCTTTGGCCGGTTTTTTGTCGCCAGACACCACCAACCAACCCGAGCGATAGCCGCACGAGCGGTAGCTCTTGCTGAGCGAGTTGAAGGTCAGCGTCAGCACGTCATCGGACAAGCTGCCCATGGCGGTGTGCGTCACGCCGTCGTACAGCACCTTGTCGTACACCTCGTCGGCCATGATGACTAGGCCGTGTTCCCGCGCGATCTCCACAATGCCTTTGAGCAACTCATCCGAGTACAGCGCGCCGGTCGGGTTGTTGGGGTTGATGACGACGATGCCTTTGGTGCGGGGCGTGATCTTGGCGCGAATGTCGGCCAGGTCAGGCATCCAGCCATTGGACTCGTCGCACATGTAGTGCACAGGCGTGCCGCCCGAGAGGCTGACTGCAGCCGTCCACAGCGGGTAATCCGGGGCGGGCAGCAGCATCTCGTCGCCATCGTTGAGCAGGCCATTGGTGGCCATGACGATCAACTCGCTGGCACCGTTGCCGAGGTAAATATCGTCCAGCGCGACGCCTTTGATGCCCTGCTCCTGGGTGTATTGCATGACCGCTTTGCGAGCGACAAAAATGCCCTTGCTGTCAGAGTACGCCGCCGCATTGGGCAGGTTGCGGATCATGTCCTGACGGATTTCCTCCGGCGCATCGAAGCCAAAAATGGCCAGGTTGCCCAGGTTCAACTTGATGATGGCGTGGCCTTCTTCCTCCATCTGTTTGGCCCGTTCCATGACGGGGCCGCGGATGTCGTAACAGACGTTGGCCAGTTTGGCCGATTTTTGAATGGTTCTCAAGGTCACTCCGAGGTGGGTAGCGCAAGGCGAAACCTATAATTTGACCACAGTTCCGCCTAAAACCATGAAACTCCAACCTGACAAATTCGATGTTCCCTCCATTACCGGCTACGGCCCAGGCTGGATCAGCCTGAATGGCGAAAAAATTACCACCAGTGTGGTGGTGGGCTCCCGCGGGCAACGCTTTGATTGGGCTTGCAGCAGCTTTGGTGAATTAACCCCAGCCCACTTTGACCAGTTGGCCGCCCTGGATGCCGAGCTGGTTCTGTTTGGCAGCGGCCTGCGCCTGCGCTTTCCCCAGCCTGCGTGGCTTGCAAGCCTGGCGGCGCGGCGCATTGGCATTGAGACCATGGACACGGCGGCGGCCTGCCGCACCTACAACATCCTGGCCGGGGAAGGCCGCCACGTGGTCGCAGCACTCCTAGTGGAAACCCCGTAGTCCCTGCTATAGGCACGCAGGGGAATTTCAAGGTAAAATCTCGGGTTAATGTTGGAGTCCCTGTGCGAGCTGTCACGCCAAGGACTTCAGGCTGTAAATGACACACGTTGTCACTCAAGATTGAAGGCATATGGCGATCGTTGTCAATAAACCCCTCCCGGAATTTGAAGCCAATGCCACCAGTGGCATCAGGGTTTCCAACACCTCTCATATCGGCCAGACGATTATTCTGTACTTCTACCCCAAGGACAACACGCCTGGCTGCACCACCGAAGCCATGCAGTTCCGGGACAAGTACAAGGATTTCGTCAAAGCCGGTGCGCTGGTGCTTGGCGTCTCGCGCGACAACATGAAGTCCCACGACGAATTCAAGACCAAACTTGAACTCCCGTTTGACCTGGTCGCCGACACCGAAGAGAAGATGTGCCACATGTTTGGCGTCGTCAAGAACAAAATCATGTACGGCAAAAAGGTCAAGGGCATTGAGCGCAGCACCTTCCTCATCGGCCCAGACGGTACCCTCAAACAAGAGTGGCGCGGGCTTAAAGTGCTGGGCCATGTGGATGAAGTCCTCAAGGCCGTCAAACTTCTGAAAAAGGCCGCCTAGGCCGTTGAAATAAAGCGCTAACCCACACGCACCGTGCCCATGCATAATGGGCTCATGCCGATGACCCAAGCCAGTTTGCGCACCCCAGAAAAGCCGCCCAGGAAGTCTTGGCGGCTTTTTTGTTTTTGAATCAATTGTTCGTCCACCCTTTACGAGCCTCACCCCATGCCTTTGCCACCCGCCCCCCTCAAGCGTGCCGCCCTGCTGACGGCTGAAGCGTTCGACGTCCCGGCCCAACGCAAACCCAAGCCCTCACTGCAACCCGCTTCGCAGGCTTCGCAGCCCTTGCCCCAACTCGCAGCGCCAGCCCTAACAGTCATTCGGGGTGAAGAAGGCGTGCGGCCTGCTCCCGCCCCGCGCCCCTCGCCCGTGGCGAAGAAAACGGCCAGCCCAGCAGCCACGCCAGCCTTCGCACCAACGGTCACGCCAATGGCTCGCAAAACAGCGGCGCAGGCCAAACCACCAGCGGCCCCGATCACGCAGATGGACACCCGCTCCAAAAAGCCCAAGTCCACCGGGCCCACCAAATTGTTTGTGCTGGACACCAACGTGCTCCTGCACGACCCGATGTGCTTGTTCCGCTTCGAAGAGCACGACATCTTCCTGCCCATGATCGTTCTGGAAGAGCTGGACAGCCACAAAAAAGGCATGACCGAAGTGGCCCGCAATGCCCGCCAAACCAGCCGCACGCTGGACGCACTGGCGGGGATTCAGGGCGCCGACATGGGCGTCGGCCTGCAACTTGCCAGCACCGGCCACAAAGCAGCCAATGGCAAGCTCTTCTTCCAGACCCAGACGCTGGACTACACCCTGCCCACCAGCCTGCCCCAAGGCAAGGCGGACAATCAGATTCTGGGCGTCGTGGACGCTCTGCGCAAACAGTTAGCGCCGCGCGAAGTGGTGCTGGTGTCCAAAGACATCAATATGCGGGTCAAGGCGCGCGCCCTGGGTCTGGCCACCGATGATTACCAGAACGACAAAACCCTGGATGACGGTGACCTGCTGTATTCCGGCGTTTTGGCATTGCCCGCAGACTTCTGGAGCACGCACGGCCAGACCGTCGAAAGCTGGCAGCAAGGCCAGCACACCTTCTACCGCATCACCGGGCCCATCATTCCGAGCCTGATGATCAACCAGTTCATCTACTTTGAAGCCCCCGGCGAGCCGAGCCTGTATGCCCGCGTCACGGAAATTCGCGGCGACTCAGCCGTGTTGAAGACGCTGAAAGACTTCAACCACCTCAAGAACGCGGTTTGGGGAATCACAACGCGTAACCGCGAGCAAAATTTCGCGATGAACCTGCTGATGGATCCGGACGTGGACTTCGTCACCCTCACCGGCACCGCAGGCAGTGGCAAAACCTTGATGGCGCTGGCTGCTGGCCTGACCCAGGTGCTGGACGACCGCCGCTATACCGAAATCATCGTCACCCGCGCCACCGTCAGCGTCGGGGAGGACATTGGCTTCCTGCCCGGCACGGAAGAGGAAAAAATGGGCCCCTGGATGGGCGCACTGGACGACAACCTCGAAGCGCTGAGCAAGAACGAAACCAATGCCGGCGAGTGGGGCCGCGCTGCCACCACCGAGTTGATCCGCAGCCGCATCAAGATCAAGAGCATGAACTTCATGCGCGGGCGTACTTTTTTGAACAAGTACGTCATCATCGACGAGGCGCAGAACCTGACGCCCAAACAGATGAAAACACTCATCACGCGCGCGGGCCCAGGCACCAAGATCATCTGCATGGGCAACCTGGCCCAGATCGACACGCCCTACCTGACCGAAGGCTCATCCGGCCTGACCTTTGCCGTGGACAAGTTCAAGGGCTGGCCGCATGGGGGACACATCACCCTGGCGCGCGGCGAGCGTTCGCGCTTGGCAGACTTTGCCAGTGAAGTGCTCTAGAAATCCCCGCCGCCGCCACTGGCCAGGCTCTCGAACCGGGTCAGGTTCCTGATGAAGGCGAGCTTGCAGACGCCGGTGGGGCCGTTACGCTGCTTGGCAATGATGATCTCGGCCACGCCCGGCTCTTTGCAGGCCTCTTTGGTGTAGTACTCATCGCGGTAGATGAACATGATGATGTCGGCGTCTTGCTCGATGGCACCGGACTCGCGCAAGTCACTCATCATGGGGCGCTTATCGGGCCGGGTCTCCACGCTGCGGTTGAGCTGCGAGAGCGCGATCACCGGGCAACCCAATTCCTTGGCCAGCATTTTCAGACCCCGGGAGATTTCGCCCAACTCGGTGGCCCGGTTCTCATTGTCGCCCCCCGAGCCACTCATGAGCTGCAAGTAATCCACCACGATCAGCCCGAGCTTGCCGCACTGGCGCGCCAAGCGGCGGGCGTTGGCGCGCAACTCACTGGCTGTCAAACCGGCGGTTTCATCAATGTGCAGCGAAATGTTGCGCAGTTGCTCGATGGCCTCGGTCAAACGCGGCCATTCCTCATCGGTCAATTTGCCGGTGCGCAAGTGGCCCTGGTCAATGCGACCGATGGAGCCCACGATACGCACGGCCAACTGGGCCGCACCCATCTCCATGGAAAACACCGCCACCGGCAGGCCTTCTTTGAGGGCGACGTGCTCCGCGATGTTGATGGCAAAGGCGGTCTTGCCCATGGAGGGGCGCGCTGCCAGCACAATCAAATCCCCCCCCTGCAAGCCCGAGGTCATGCGGTCCAGGTCATAAAACCCGGTGGGCACGCCCGTGACGTCATTGGGGTTGTCCGCCATCTCCTGCACGCGGTCCAGCAAGTCCACCACCAGGGTGTCCATGCCCTGAAAACCACGCTTCATGCGTGAGCCTTCTTCGCCAATGTTGAAGATTTTTTGCTCGGACTCGTCCAGAATCGCCGACACCAGCCGCCCTTTCGGGTTGAAGGCGTTGGTGGCGATTTCATCGCTCGCGGTGACCAGCTTGCGCAAGATAGAGCGCTCGCGCACGATCTCCGCATAGCGGCGGATGTTGCTGGCACTGGGCACGTACTGCGCCAGCGAATTGAGGTAGGCCAAGCCCCCCACGCCCTCGGCCTTGCCCTGGCTTTGGAGTTGCTCAAAGACCGTAATCACGTCGGCCGGTTTGCTGGCATTGACGAGCGCACCCAAAGCGGCATAAACCAAACGGTGCTCGTAGCGATAAAAATCGCCTTCGCTCAGCAAGTCGCTCACCCGGTCCCAGGCCCCGTTGTCCAGCAGCAAACCGCCGAGCACGCTGGACTCGGCCTCAATCGAATGCGGTGGAATGCGCAATTGCGCGATTTGCCGGTCTGGCCCGTAGGCGTCATCGACGGCTGTCAAAACGGCTGACATTGTTTTTTCCTAATCAAATCTGGGCATCGCTACGTGGCGATTTGCCCCACAAAATTTCATGACCCGAATGCTACGCTGACCCGGCGTTGGCGTCGAGTGAGAGGCTGTGGACAAGCCGTGATTCTGCTGTGGGTAATCTGTGTGATTGCATGTACAAGTCACACGGCCCACAAATAGAAAAGCCGCCTAGGTTTAACCCAGGCGGCTCGTCGGAGAGGCGGGGAATTAAGCGGTTTCGCCGTAAACAGAAACGTTCACGTCAACCACCACGTCCGTGTGCAGTGCAACGCTGACCGTGCTGTCACCCACCGTTTTGAGCGGGCCGTTAGGCATACGCACTTGCGATTTGAG
>JAYWDL010000192.1:0-5483 GCA_043779865.1 Polaromonas sp. | reverse complement strand
AACGGCAAGCAGGACTACATCAAGATGATCAATGCGCGCGACGGCGGCATCAACGGCGTCAAGCTGACGTTTGAAGAATGCGAAACCGGCTACGCCACCGACCGCGGCGTGGAATGCTACGAACGCCTCAAAGGCAAGCCCGGCGTGGCGATGTTTGATCCGCAAGCCACCGGCATCACCTTTGCGCTGACCGAAAAAGCCCCTGTGGACAAGATCCCGCTGATGACGCTGGGCTACGGCCTGTCGGTCGCGCAGGACGGAATGGCGTTCAAGTGGAACTTTCCGCTCATGGGCAGTTACTGGACCGGCGCCGACATCCTGATCCAGCATATTGGCAAAAGCGCTGGCGGCATGGACAAGCTCAAGGGCAAGAAGATTGCGCTGGTCTATCACGACAGCCCGTTCGGCAAGGAGCCGATTCCGCTGCTGCAGGAGCGCGCCAAAATGAACGGCTTCGAGTTGCAATTGCTGCCCGTCACGGCGCCAGGCGTCGAGCAGAAAGCCACCTGGCTGCAGGTGCGCCAGTCCAAACCTGACTATGTGCTGCTGTGGGGCTGGGGCGTGATGAACTCCACCGCCCTGAAAGAAGCACAGGCCACCGGCTTTCCGCGCGACAAGCTCTATGGCGTGTGGTGGGCCGGTGCCGAACCCGATGTGCGTGACGTCGGCGAAGGCGCCAAGGGCTACCAGGCGCTTGCGCTCAACGGTTCGGGCCAGCAGACCAAGGTCATGCAGGACATCCTCAAGTTTGTGCATGACAAGGGCCAGGGCACGGGTGCGAAAGACGAAGTGGGCTCGGTGCTGTACACACGCGGCGCCATCATCCAGATGCTGAGCATTGAGTCCGTGCGCCGCGCCCAGGAGCGCTTTGGCAAAGGCAAGGTCATGACCGGCGAGCAGGTGCGCTGGGGCATGGAAAACCTGTCCCTTGATCAGAAAAAGCTTGACGAACTGGGCTTTGCCGGTCTGATGCGGCCGATCTCGACCAGCTGCGCCGACCACATGGGCTCGACCTGGGCACGGGTGCAGACCTGGGACGGCAAGAAGTGGAACATGTCGTCCGACTGGTATCAGGCGGACGAGCAGATCATGAAGCCGCTTGTAAAAGCCGGTGCCGAAAAGTACCTGGCCGACAAGAAGCTGACACGCCGCGCCGCAGCGGATTGCCAGTCCTGATGGCATAACTCCCTTGCGTGGCGGCATGGCCATCACGCAAGGGGGTGCGGCTCCCAAGAGCCGCCAGGCGAGAGGTTTGCAGTGCAGGCCTCTCGCCTGGCACCGACACAGACAGAGAAGAGAAATTTTATGGAACCCCAAAAAATCGTTCTGAACGTCAATGGCATCGAGGTCATCTACAACCATGTGATTCTCGTCCTCAAGGGCGTCTCGCTGCAAGTTCCCGAGGGCAAGATCGTGACCATCCTGGGTGGCAACGGCGCCGGCAAAACCACGACGCTGCGCGCCATCTCCAACCTGCTGCAGGGCGAGCGGGGCGAGGTCACCAAGGGCTCGATCGAGTTGCGCGGCGAGCGCATCGAGAACCTCTCGCCGGCCGACCTGGTGCAGCGCGGCGTGGTGCAGGTCATGGAGGGCCGGCACTGCTTCGCCCACCTGACCATCGAGGAAAACCTCATGACCGGCGCCTACACGCGCACCAGCAAAAGCGAGATTGCCGCCAACCTGGAGAAGGTCTACAACTACTTTCCGCGCCTGAAGACGCGCCGCACCTCGCAGGCTGCCTACACCTCGGGCGGCGAGCAGCAGATGTGCGCGATTGGCCGCGCCATCATGACCAACCCCAGCATGGTGCTGCTTGACGAGCCCTCGATGGGACTGGCGCCGCAGATCGTCGAAGAAGTGTTTAACATCGTCAAGGACCTGAACACCAAGGAAAAAGTCACCTTCCTGCTGGCCGAGCAGAACACCAACATGGCGCTGAAATACTCCGACTACGGCTACATCATGGAATCAGGCCGCGTAGTGATGGACGGCGTGGCCTCCGACCTGGCCAACAACGAAGACGTGAAAGAGTTTTACCTCGGCGTCGGCGGCGGTGAACGCAAGAGCTTCAAGGACGTGAAAAGCTACAAGCGCCGCAAACGCTGGCTGGCCTGAAAGCCGCGCCGCCCACGATCCACCTGCCGTTCGTCCCAACCTGAAAACCCTCAATGACCCCTACCCCCATGGATGAGCTGGAAATCCGCCTGCCCGCCGATCGCGAGGCCGCCCTGCTTGCAGCCCTGCCCGCCCGGATTGCCCACGCCCGCACGGCCTCGCCAGCGTTTGCCGACATCCTGGCCGGCATCGATCCGGCCTGCATTAGCAGCCGCGCCGCCCTGGCCACGCTGCCTGTCACGCGCAAGCACGAGTTACTGGCGCGCCAGCAGGCCCAACGCGCGCAAAACGTGTTTGGCGGCTTCAGCACCCTCGGTTTTGGCGCTGCCATGCCGCGCGTCTTTTCCAGCCCCGGCCCGATGTATGAGCCCGAAGGAACGCGCCGCGACTACTGGCGCATGGCGCGCGCGCTGTTTGCGGCGGGATTCAGGCCCGGCGAGCTGGTCCACAACTGTTTTTCCTACCACTTCGTCCCGGCTGGCTCGATGATGGAAAGCGGCGCGCACGCTCTGGGCTGCACCGTGTTTCCGGGCGGCACCGGCCAGACCGAGCAGCAGGTGCAGGCCATGGCCGAACTCAAACCGGCGGGCTACATCGGCACGCCGAGTTTCCTGAAAATCATTGTTGAAAAAGCCGCCGAAATGAAGGTGGCGCTCCCGAGCGTGACCAAGGCGCTGCTGTCAGCCGAGGCTTTTCCGCCCTCGCTGCGCGACTGGCTCGCCGAGCGCAGCATTGCCGGCTACCAGTGCTACGCCACGGCCGATCTGGGACTGATTGCCTACGAGACCGAAGCGCGTGAAGGCTTGGTGCTCGATGAAGGCGTCATCGTCGAAATCGTCCGTCCCGGCACCGGCGACCCGGTCGCCGAAGGCGAAGTCGGCGAACTGGTCGTGACCACGCTGAACCCCGACTACCCGCTGATCCGGTTTGGCACCGGCGACCTGTCAGCCGTCTTGCCGGGTGCTTGCCCGAGCGGACGCACCAACACACGCATCAAGGGCTGGATGGGCCGGGCCGACCAGACCACCAAGGTGCGCGGCATGTTCGTTCATCCGGCGCAGGTCGCCGACATCGTGCGGCGCTTCCCTGAAGCCATCAAGGCGCGGCTGGTCGTCAGCGGCGAAATGGCCAACGACAGCATGAGCCTGCAGGTAGAAATATCGTCTGCACCCGAGGGGCTGGTGCAGCGCATCAGCGACGCCATTCGCGACGTCACCAAGCTGCGCGGCACGGTGCAATTGCGTGCGCCAGGCAGTCTTCCCAATGACGGCAAGGTGATTGAGGACGCGCGCAGCTACCAATAGCGAATAAAAGGGCTACGCCCGGGTAGTTCCCGCGATGTGGATCAGGAAAGACTGCCTTTTTCTCTGCAAACGTTGCGCGTTTTTGTCAAGCCGCCAGGGGATCGCCTGGCGGCTTTCTTCATGCCCGGATTAACCCTGTTGAAACCTCCGCCGTGCAAAGCTATCGTTCCCTGCACCAGCACCCACTATCCACCGGAGACCGTCTTGAAGCTTTCTTTCAAACAAAATCGCCGCTTTGCGCTTATCTACTCTGCATTATCAGCTACTTTTTTCATAGCAAACCCGGTTGCAGCGCAAAGCAGCTGGCCAACAAAACCGGTCAAAATAGTGGTTCCTTTCGCGCCCGGCGGCACCACCGACATTCTGGCCCGTGCCATGGCGCCCGAACTCTCGAAAGCGCTCGGCCAGCCCTTTGTGGTTGAAAACCGCTCTGGCGCGGGCGGCAATATTGGCGCCGACGTGGTGGCCAAATCAGCACCTGATGGCTACACGCTGCTGATGGGAACCGTCGGCACACATGGCATCAACAAGTCGCTCTACAGCAAGATGGCGTTTGATCCGCAAAAAGACTTTGCGCCCATCACGCTGGTGGCCGGCGTGCCCAATGTCATGATCGTCAATACCGAAAAAGCCCGGGCGGCGGGCATCAACAATGTGGCCGACTTTATTCGCGTCGCCAAGGCCAACCCGGGCAAGTTCAACATGGCCTCCAGCGGCAACGGCACCTCGATCCACATGGCCGGGGAGCTGTTCAAGACCATGAGCGGAACCTACATGACGCACTTTCCCTATGGCGGCTCAGGCCCTGCACTGATGGCGCTGGTTGGCGGCGACATGGATGTGATGTTCGACAACCTGCCCTCATCAATGCAACTCATCAAATCAGGCAAGCTCAAGGCGCTGGCCGTGACCAGTTCGCAGCGCTCTGCCGCCCTGCCCGACGTGCCGACGGTCGAGCAGTCGGGCGGACCGGCACTCAAGGGTTTTGAGGCCAGTTCCTGGTTTGGCCTGCTGGCGCCTGCAGGCACGCCGCCTGACATCGTCAACCGCATCCAGCAGGCGGTTGCCAAGTCGCTGACCACGCCGGCCATCAAGGAAAAGCTGCTTGCGCAAGGCGCCATTCCCGGCGGCAACACGCCCCAGCAGTTCACCGCCTTCATCAACGCCGAGCACACGAAATGGGCGCAAGTGGTGAAAACTTCAGGCGCCAAGGTCGATTGACAACGGACTGCAGCGCCACGCAAGAAAGCCCCGTCACCGGGGCTTTCTTTCAACCAGATGCAGGTCTTCAGGGCCAGCTCACCCAAGAACTCCGGCTTGGCAGCTTCAGGGAAGCTAGACGCCCCAGACCACGTCCTGGCCGGCCTTGCAATTCATTTGCAGCATGTTAATAAACGGCAGGGCGCGCTGATGCAGGCCTACCCCCTCGGCAGGCATACCCCCCGCTTCTTCGTCGCCGGATTGCTCCAGCGCAATCGCCGCCTCAAGCGCAGCGATGGCCGCCGGCATCTGCGCGGACAGGATGATGCCTTTTGTTCCGGCATTCTTGCCGATGATTTCCAGGATCTGGCGGCCGTTGGCCTCCAGCATGATCACGTCACCCGTTTCTTTTGATTTGAATCTGTACAGCATTGAATGCTCCTCTGGTTAAAACAGCGAATTCATTATGTGCAGCTTTCGGATGCCTGTATGTAGGTGCGATTCACCGGTTCACCGCTTTTGGCCGCCGCCAGACTTCACGCACACGCCGGACGGGCAGAAGCGCGTCAAGCAAAATAGGCTCATGTTCAATATTGCCACTGTTCAAAAACCCGCCGGCCAGGCGCTTCGCCAGGACGGCCTGAGCCTGCTGTTGCCGACCGACTTCGCGACCAGCCTGCAGCTTCCCGCACCGCAGTGGGCACACGAATGGAGTGAACTGACCGGTTCCTGGGACCGGCTGCCGCTTGACGCCCACCTCAAGGATGGCGGGCATTACCGCCGCCGCCGTCATGCCTGTTTTATCCAGGACCTGCCCGGCGGGACGCTGACGCAAACACCGCACCGCGCGCACTGGCAGCCGAC
>JAYWDL010000191.1:0-5489 GCA_043779865.1 Polaromonas sp. | reverse complement strand
ACGCGGTCATAAAAACCGGCGGCAAACAATACAAAGTTGCTGCTGGAGAAAAAATTAAAGTAGAACAGATTGCTGCGGACGTAGGCCAAGAGATCGTTATTGACCAGGTATTGGCTGTCGGCGAAGGCAGTTCAATCAAGGTTGGTACGCCCTTGGTGTCCGGCGCAACTGTTACTGTTACGGTCCTGTCTCACGGCAGGCACGACAAAGTTCGCATTTTCAAAATGCGCCGTCGCAAGCACTATCAAAAACGCATGGGTCACCGGCAGAACTTCACTGAACTGCAAATCGGCGCCATCGTCGGTTAATTGGCCCAGCAGCAAGGCATCAGGAGTAACGAAAAATGGCACAGAAAAAAGGCGGCGGCTCTACGCGAAACGGGCGTGATTCACAGCCCAAAATGCTGGGTGTCAAGAAATTTGGCGGCGAAGTAATCAACGCAGGCAGCATCATCGTGCGCCAGCGTGGCACCAAGTTCCACCCAGGCGTCAATGTCGGCATCGGCAAAGACCACACCCTGTTTGCACTGGTCAATGGTCAGGTATCCTTTGCCATCAAGGGTTCGCTGAACAAGCACACCGTCAATGTGACCCCAGCGTAAGCTGATCACTTCGATGGCATCGAAGCCCCGACCTGTCGGGGCTTTTCTGTTTGTGAACCCGCTTTCTCCACTGCTCTAACTGCGTCCCATTCCATCATGAAATTTGTTGACGAAGCTTATATTGACATTGCCGCTGGCGATGGCGGGAGCGGCTGCGTCTCGTTCAGCCACGAAAAATACAAAGAGTTCGGCGGTCCGAACGGCGGTGATGGCGGACGCGGCGGCCATGTGTATGCCGTTGCGGACGTCAACCTGAACACCCTGGTGGATTTCCGGTTTTCTCGCCGTCATGATGCGCGCAATGGCGGACACGGCATGGGCTCGGACATGTTCGGCGCCAAAGGCGACGACGTCATCCTGAAAATGCCGGTCGGCACCATCCTTACCGACGCCGAAACCGGCGAGGTTCTTTTTGAGTTGCTGGTGCCTGGCGAGCAAATCCTGATCGCCAAAGGGGGCGATGGCGGTTTTGGCAATCTGCGGTTTAAAAGCTCAACCAACCGCGCGCCGAGAAGCAAGACACCCGGCTGGCCCGGTGACCGGAAAAGCCTGAAGCTTGAGTTGAAGGTGCTGGCCGATGTCGGCCTGCTGGGCATGCCAAACGCAGGCAAGTCCACCTTTATCTCGGCAGTATCCAATGCCCGGCCGCGCATTGCCGACTACCCTTTCACCACGCTGCACCCCAACCTGGGCGTGGTCCGGGTCGGCCCTGAACAAAGCTTTGTGGTGGCTGATTTGCCGGGTCTTATCGAGGGCGCTTCAGAAGGCGCGGGCTTGGGGCATCTGTTTTTGCGGCATTTGCAACGCACCCGCTTGCTGCTGCATATTGTTGATCTGGCGCCCTTCGACGAAAACGTCGATCCGGTCGCGCAGGCCAAAGCCATCGTGGGTGAACTCAAAAAATACGATGAAGCGCTTTATAAAAAACCGCGCTGGCTTGTCCTCAACAAACTCGACATGGTTGACGCCGATCACCGCGTTGCCGTTGTCAAGGATTTTGTCAAGCGTTTCAAGTTCAAGGGCCCTGTCTTTGAAATTTCGGCACTGACGCGCGAAGGCTGCGAGCAACTCGTCAAGACGATTTATCAGCACGTCAAGGAAGTCCAGAAAAGCGAGCAGCCCGAGGAAGAAGTGGATCCCCGGTTTGTCGAGTTGCCTCCTGAACCGTCAAAATCACCGTCTTCCGAGTAATTCCTGCTCATCTTGCGGTAGCCGCAGCGCTCCCTGTTGCTACAAAATATATAGCGCTTGGCGCATGTATTTACTGCACTAGCGCCTTAAAACACTGAAAATGCACGATCAATCAGGCTCCCCTGTTCTGCGCAACGCCAAACGCATTGTGGTCAAGGTAGGTTCCAGCCTGGTGACCAACGAAGGCCGCGGCCTGGACGCCATCGCCATCGGCCAATGGTGCGAGCAGTTGGCCGCCTTGATCAAGGATGGGCGCGAAGTCATCATGGTCAGCAGTGGCGCCATCGCCGAAGGCATGAAACGGCTGGGCTGGACCACGCGTCCCAAGGCCATTCATGAGTTGCAGGCCGCCGCCGCCGTGGGCCAGATGGGCCTGGTGCAGGTGTATGAAACCAAGCTACGCGAAAACGGCATTGGCAGCGCGCAAGTCCTGCTGACCCATGCCGATCTGGCCGACCGCGAGCGCTACCTCAATGCCCGCTCTACACTGCTGACTTTGCTGCAACTGGGGGTGGTGCCGGTCATCAACGAAAACGATACCGTCGTCAACGACGAGATCAAGTTTGGCGACAACGACACTTTGGGCGCCTTGGTGGCGAATCTTGTGGAAGCCGACGTGCTCATTATCCTGACCGACCAGAAGGGCCTGTATACCGCCGATCCGCGCAAGGACCCTGGCGCCCGATTCGTGCATGAAGCCAAAGCCGGCGATGTCACCCTTGAAGCGATGGCGGGCGGTGCCGGCTCAAGCATTGGCCGGGGCGGCATGATCACCAAAATTCTGGCGGCCAAACGGGCCGCAGGTTCAGGCGCTTCGACCGTGATTGCCTGGGGCCGCGAGCCTGAGGCGCTGATACGGCTGACCCGGGGCGAGGCAATTGGCACACTGCTGGTGGCGCAAACCCAAAAGATGCAGGCGCGCAAGCAGTGGATGGTCGATCACCTGCAGCTACGCGGCTCGGTGACGGTGGACCCGGGCGCCGCCAGCAAGGTGCGCGACAACGGAAAAAGTTTGCTGCCCATCGGCATGACGGGTGTACAGGGTGATTTTTCGCGCGGCGATGTGATTGCCGTCAGGGATGCCGACGGTACCGAAATAGCGCGAGGACTGGCCAATTACTCCAGTTCCGAAGCCCGGCTGATTTGCCGGAAAGTTTCCTCGGAATTCGAGAAATTGCTGGGTTATACAGGCGAGTCGGAAATGGTTCACCGCACCAACCTGGTCCTGAGCCGCTAACCAGGCTGGGGTGCCACCATGCACCATGGCCGCACCTGAAGCTAATGCGTTATTCTGAAATTTGGATTTTTCAGTCGGCCTACCAGCACATCGACCGATGTCGGCGGCGCCGCATTGTCGCAGGCGCCCGCCTGAGCAAAGCGCAATGCGTGTTTGGATGGCATATTGCCAAACAATGAGCGCCATTCCGCGTTGTTAACCGTGTTCCAGCGGCCTTCCGGCGAGTAGCGGGCATAGGTTTTGAATTCACCGGTAGAGCAGCGTATGGCCTCATACATCACGTTGCGCGCGCCGCTGGCACTGGTAGCCACCATCACATAGCGCACCAGGCTATCGCTTTTCGAGATGCGGATGGAAGCCGGATCGACGCCATAAACCAGCGAAGAGTTGGGCGACACCTCAAACATCACCAGTTTGCTGACATCAAAGGCTGGCGGCGGCGGCACTTCGGATTCTTTCCATTCGGGGTCCTCGACCGCCAACTGGGCCCAAGCCGTACTGGTCAGGCCGATTAAAAGCGCGCAAGCGAACAGAGATGCCGCCTTGAATTTCATGATTTTTTCGTGGGTATATCCACGCCGAAACTGGTCTGCGGATCGGGCTCAAAAGTGGCGCCAGGAGGTAAGTCAAATGCCGCCCCAGGCCTTGCAGCGTAAGACGCCGTGGCCATGGAGCCTCCCGGAGGGCAGGCATTTGACTCTGCAGTCTGATTTGCCAGCAAATCGCGCTGATGCAGGCCGCCGCGCAAATAGCGGTTGCGCTGCTCCGGGCGCGGGTCGAACCGGAATTCGCAGCGCGGCACAAAGCGCGACAGCTCGGTTAGCGCCATTTCATAGACGCCCCGCTTGAACTCCACCACGACGTCGAGCGGCACCCAGTAGTCATTCCAGCGCCAGGCATCAAACTCGGGGTGGTCGGTGGCGCGCAGGTCCAGGTCACTGTCGCGGCCCATCAGGCGCAGCAAAAACCAGATTTGTTTTTGGCCGCGGTAGTGACCACGCGCATCACGGCGGATGAAGTGATCGGGCACCTCGTAGCGCAGCCAGTCGCGGGTGCGCGCCAGGATGCGCACATGCTCCGGGTGCAGGCCCACTTCTTCATGCAGCTCGCGCAACATGGCCTGCTCAGGAGACTCGCCGTATTTGATGCCGCCCTGGGGGAACTGCCACGAGTGTGTGCGTAGCCGTTTGCCCCAGAACACCTGGTTGCGCGAGTTGAGCAGGATGATGCCGACGTTGGGCCTGAAGCCTTCCCTGTCGAGCATAATCTGACCTCAATTCATGGATTGATTTCATTATTGCACCGGCGCAGTGCGGCCCGCGAACCCTCGCTAACCCGCACTACCCTGCACACGCAGCGCCGCAATTTTTGCGCCGCAGCCCAGGGTGTGCAGACAGGTGCTTTGCCGGCCCGCCGCGCAGCCCATGCCGCCGCCCCGCCCGCCCGCATCTGCCCGCATCTGCCCACACGAGCCCCCATGAAAGCCTCCCAGTTCTTCATCTCCACCCTGAAAGAAGCGCCCGCTGACGCCGAGGTGGCCAGCCACCAGTTGATGCTGCGTGCCGGCATGATCAAGCGGCTGGGCGCCGGCATCTACAACTACATGCCGATGGGCTTGCGCGTGATCCGCAAGGTCGAGGCCATCATCCGCGACGAGATGAACCGGGCCGGCGCGGTGGAGCTGCTGATGCCGGTGGTGCAGCCCGCTGAGCTGTGGCAGGAGACCGGCCGCTTCCAGGCCTACGGGCCTGAGCTGATGCGGGTCAAAGACCGGCACGACCGCGACTTCATCATCCAGCCCACCAGCGAGGAGGTGGTGACCGACATCGCCCGCCAGGAGTTGCGCAGCTACAAGCAACTGCCCAAAAATTTCTACCACATCCAGACCAAGTTCCGCGATGAGCGGCGGCCGCGTTTTGGGGTGATGCGTGGGCGTGAGTTCACGATGAAAGACGCCTACTCGTTTGACCGAGACAAGGACGCTGCGCTCAAGAGTTATGCGGTGATGTTCGACGCCTACAAACGCATTTTTGACCGCTTTGGCCTGCAGTACCGCGCGGTGGCGGCCGACACCGGCGCGATTGGCGGTGATGCGTCGCATGAGTTCCAGGTGATTGCCGACACCGGTGAAGACGCCATCGTCTACTGCCCCACCAGTGCTTTTGCCGCCAACATCGAATTGGCTGAAGGCCTGTCGCTGATCACCAGCCGCGCTGCACCCGCCCAGGTCATGGTCAAGACCCCGACACCCGGCAAGGCCACCTGTGAAGACGTGGCCACGCTGCTGGGCCTGCCGCTGGCGCAGACCGTCAAATCGCTGGTGCTGGCCACAGACGAGAAAAACGCGGCCGGCGACATTGCCAAGACCACGGTGTGGCTGTTGCTGGTGCGTGGTGACCATGCGCTCAACGAGATCAAGGCCGGCAAGCTGGACGGGCTGAAGGTGGGTTTCCGCTTTGC
>JAYWDL010000190.1:0-5499 GCA_043779865.1 Polaromonas sp. | reverse complement strand
TGCGCGGCTTGGGCAGGTCGGCTAGTTTGTAGACTTCCCTGAGCAGTGCCGGGTACTCGGCGGGGCTGACGCTCACCGCCTCGGCTTTCTCACCTTCCCTCACCCTCTGGCGACGTTTCTCGGCGCGCACCAGCTCGTCGAGTTTCTCGCGCTTGAAACCCTCGCGCTCGGCTTCCTGGCTGCTGGTTCCGACCACCGTGAGCTTGAGCGCAGGGCGATCAACCAGCGCCTTGGCCACCTTGTCGAGCCCGGATTTCGCCTCGGCCGACAGCTGCGCGCTGCCCGCCGGAAAGCCGACCATGCTCAGCTCTTCGCCGCCACCGCCCAGCGCATGGGCCAGCAGGCTGAACGGCGCAGTGATGGCCTTGACAATCACATTGAGAATCACCTTGACAATGACCGGCCCGAGGCTGAACTGCGGGTCGTTCAGTGAGCCGCTGATGGGCAGGTCGAGGTTAATCACGCCATTGCGGTCGGCCAGCAAGGCAACCGCCAGCTTGACCGGCAAGCTGGCTGTGGAACCTTCGACCTTGTCGCCAAAGCTGAGCTGGTTCAGAACGAGCTTGTTGCTGGCGGTGAGCCGGCCATCGGGCAGCACCACATAGTTCACATCGACGCTGAGTTTGCCGCGTTCTATGCCGTAGCCCGCGTATTTGACGGCATAGGGCGAGAGCGGCGGCAACTCCAGGTCGCGCACCTTGCCGGTAATGTCCAGCGCCAGCGGTTTGGCCAGCGGGTTGAGCTTGCCCAGAATTTCCAGCGAGGCCGTGCCCTCGGCCTTGCCACGCAGTTCGAGCTCGGCCATGCTGGGCGCCGCGACCGTGCCATCGCTCGTGCTGTCGGCCACCGACGAAAACGCGCTGAGCTTGCCGGTCAGCTCGCTCAGGTCAGCGGAATAGTTGGGTTTGATGAAGCGGTCCGAGAACCTGACCTTGCCGTTGATCAGGCTGATCGGGCCAAAGTTCACGATGGGCTGCGGGCTGGTGGATGCGGCCGCCGTCACGGGTGTTGCCGATGTCGTGACGGCGCCACCGGGCACGGCAAGCGGCGCTGCGGCAGTCGCGACTTGCAAGTCTTTTTCGACGTTTGCGCCCGACCTACCTGCGCCTCCAGCTATCTTTTTCGTAGCATCCACAGCCGGGGCAGCTGAAGCCGAGGCCGCTACCGTAGCGGCTGGCGCAGCGGGTTTCATCAAGTCCTGCAGGTTGATTCGGCCGTCGGGCATGACGATGACGCGCGCAAAGAAGTCGGTCAGCACCGTTTCCTTCACGTCCACCCGCGTCGCCCTGGCAGGGTTCAGCGCCACGCTCAGGCCGCGCACATTCAGCGCTTTCCAGGCCAGCAAGTCTTCGCCGGGCGACAGGGTGTTGGCCTTGAACTCTTCCAGCGCCACGTCTCCGGCCACCTCAGCCTGCGGGCCGGCTGCTGTTTGGCGATAAGCCACCCGGCCCTTGAAGCTCGCATCGGCGCGCAGCAGCTCAATATTGAGCGCCCCGCCAAAGTAAGGCTCGAAGGCCTGCATCGGCAGCCGGCTCGCCTCCAGTTGACCCTTGGCCTGCAGCGGCGCCAGACCCAGGCTGCCCTTGAAATCGAGCTTGCCAGGCTCAAACCGGCCAGTCGCCAGACGCAGCGAAGCAGACAGCGGCATCAGTTGGGCGGCCTGCGCCTTGGCTGAAGGCCTGTCGTCCAGCACCAGCCCGCCCAGTTGGGCCCTGGCGGCGGTGACTTCAAAGGCCACCGGCTTGGCGCCCGCCTTGTCTGAAAACGACATCGCGCCGCCATCGAGAAGCACGTCCTGGATGGCCACGGCCCACGAAGGCGCGTTGGCCCTGGTTCTGGCGGCGGCTTTTTCGTCGGCTTTTTCGTCCGCTTTTGCGTCGGCTTTTGACGTGGTGACGGGCGGCGGCGTAGCGATGCCTTGGCTCACCATCCAGCGCTCGTACATCCAGCGTTTGTCGGCATCCCGCTCCACCCGCGCTTTGGGCTGGATCAGCTGCATTTTTGCGGCCTTGAAGGACTGGCCAGGCACGTCGATGTCTACCTGCGTCAGTTCTACCTTTTTGACCGACACCAGCGAGGTTTTTCCCTGCGCCAGCAGCACCTCGCTCACGGCAATTTCCGGCGCGGTGACTTGCAGGGCCTGCGGTTTATCCGCCGTGGCGGCCTGCCAGTTGACGCCCAGCTGGGCATCGAGCTGGCCGTTCAGCGCGGGCAGCAGAAACTGGCCAATATATTTAGCCGCCATGTTGAGCGGCCAGGCCGCAACCACGGCCGTCCCCTGAGCTGCCTGGTCGGTCGCAGAGCCCTTGAAGGTAACAAGCGCCGGGGGAGATAGCCGCTCGACCGGCGCTGCTTTGGCCACGGCTTTGCCCTGCGCCGGTGTACCGGCAACCAAGGGGTCCAGCCCCAGCGAGCCGTTGAACTGCAACGGCTCGCCAGCCGTAAACGGGATGGCAATCGCCGAGGCATTGAACGCCATGTCCGTCAGCCGTATCCGGGCAGGCGATGGCAGGGTTTCATCCAGCCAGTTAATGCTGCCGCCGCGCACAGCGACGCTGGCGACCTGCACTTTCCAGGGCGTCGGGACTGCGGGATTGGCAGCAGGAGCGCTGGCAGGGTCAAGCGCCGCTTTCGCCTGAGATTCTGAGTTTTTTTGACCTGCAGCCCTTTCAGGACGGTCGTTAGCAGCTACGTTTTTTGTAGCATCTTGACTGGCAGCCGGCAGCAGGTTGAGCTGCCCTGCCCGGTCCCGCGTGACAGACAGCGTGGGCCCTGTGAGTTCCACGGCAGAGAGTTTGACGAGCTGCTCAAGTGGGCGCACGTCGTCCATGGTGAGCTGCAAGCGGTCAAACTTTAGCAACTCTTGGCCTGGCACCGGCGCGGCACCTGCGCTTGGGGTTTTGGTATCCAGCAGAATGACCTTGTCCGCCGTGACTGTGCCAGAAATCTTGACCACGGTGGCCGGCGTCTGTTCAAACGCCACTTTGGCATCGACATTCAGTACGGCGCTTTGCAGCCTGAAAGGAAGGCTCGCGGGCCAGTAGGCCAGATAAGGCTTCAGGTCAAAATTGCGCAGCGTGAAGTTGGCATCGGTTTTACGCGTCTGGGCAAATGGCGTGCCCTCGGCGGCCGTGTCAAAACTGCTGCCATTGAGTTTGAAGGCCAGATGTGGCGTGGTTTTGATCTCGCGCTTGGAGGGCAGGTTGCTCAAGAACGGCACGGCAAAATGCAGATCGCGCAGCTCGTGGGTCGTGTGGACGGACTGGTCAACAAAATCCAGCCGACCGCCGCTGAGATCGATGTTGTAAAGGGCAAATTGCAGGGGCCGGCCGGCAGGCTGCGCGTCGGGCGTTTTGAGCCGCTCCAGGATGTCGTCAACGTCGTAGTGCCCTTGCCCCAGATACGCCAGCGACAGCTCAGGATCTTCGACCACGATGGCGTCGGCCACGGGCGCAAGGCGCAGCAGGGACTGCAGTTCTACATCTATATAGAGACGCTTTATTTTTAACAGGGAAGAAGTCTGGGAAGAAGGTGGCTGGACCGGGAGCGAAGCGCTGCCCGACGCGGCGGCCTGGCTGCCCGTCTCGCCTGAAAGACCAGTCGGCCTGGCCTTGGCGATGGCCAGATCATGAATCGTCAGCTCCAGCGACCACGGCTTGAAATCAACCGCGCCCACCGTCAGCTGCCGGCCGAGTTTTTCAGAGCCGATTTTCTCGAGTTGCGACTTCAAGACCCAGGGCACTGCCGCATAAGCCAGCGCCCATAACAGCAACAAGGCCCCTACAGCCCAAGCCACACGGCGCTGCCACTGCGGCGAACGCCGCACGGCGCTGACTCCAGCAAAAAAGGTTTTCCCACGAACTTGCGATTTGTTTTTCATTTCATTGCTTGACATAGGCGCCAGTTTTTAATACCTGGGGCCAAAGTGTCAATGATTAATTTGAAAAAATTCAGCCCCCCCAGCATGAAAAAACCCCGGCCAGTTGGACTGACCGGGGCTGGTGGCGGGCATAAGGCCCATGCCATCTGGCTACGCAAGGGAGAGATTAATCGTCTCGCAGTGCGGTGGAAGCAAGTGATTGCTTCCAGTTTTACCGGGGTTGGTTACCCGGCGACGTCCGTTGAATCGGACAACTGCAGATTAAACCCAAGGCATCGTGCAGACAAGCCTAATTTTTCAATCGCGATACCGGATGTGATTGACGTTTTCTTTGACCGCCTGGTGTCCCGGTTGCAGGAAAAACCATGCTGCCTGGGCAAACCCCTGACAGCTTTTGAATTCTGAAAAACAAGCCTGAGTCTCGAAAGTTTGGACCGGTCGCCGCTAAACGTTACTTAAAGCAAGGCTTGCAAAGAAAATACCGATATCCGTCACATTTGTCCATTTTCGCTAAAAACCGCGGCTTTAAACCTGTTTTTGATATAAAAAACTATTTTTTTATTATTGACAGGTTATGAAGGGGTCTACTAGAATCCGCCAGTACCCCCAAAACTTAGGGACAACCCCAACCCGCTGCCGATACCCGGCATCATCAACGAGGGTCAACAACCACCAGGCATGTCCGTGGTTTGATGGCGACTCAATCAAAGTCTGCACTGCCTTACAAGGCTTGCATGCATAGAAAGGAGTGCTATGACAGCGCTAGTAAACAAGGGTCTTGATTTCAACTTCAAGACGCATCTGAAAAATATACGCAGCAGCCTTGCAACGGTTGCCAGTGACATTGCCCATGGTCTGTTCGAGATCACCCACAACAGTTTCGCCCTCTTGGGGCTGGTCGTCGTGTTTGCGGTGATTACCTTGACGGCCCGGCCCGACCTGCGGGATGCCGGCGAGCTCAAACTCATAACCTGGCTGCAGGAACGACGCGATGCAGTAATAGGCTTTACAGCGCCGACGCCCATTGAACGCCCTGCGGTTGCCACTTCCACTTCCACTCCTAAAAAACTGCCAATCCAACAGGCGGCAGTCGCCTCCTGGCTGAGCAAGAAATATTCGGTGGCGCCGGAGCCGCTGGGTGTTCTGGTGGCGCAAGCTTTTGAGATTGGCCACAAAGTCAAGCTCGACCCGACGCTGATCCTGGCCATCATGGCGATTGAATCGGGATTCAATCCGTTTGCCCAAAGCCCGGTTGGCGCGCAGGGCCTGATGCAGGTCATGACCCGGGTGCATCATGACAAGTACGAAAATTTCGGCGGCAAGCTGGCCGCTTTCGATCCCGTCACCAATCTTCAGGTCGGCGTCAAGGTGCTGCAGGAATGCATCAGCCGCGCGGGCTCGATAGAAGGCGGCCTGAAATACTATGTTGGTGCGGCAAACTTGCAAAGCGACGGTGGTTATGCCGGCAAGGTCATGGCCGAGCATGCCCGCCTGGTTGCCGTGGTGGGCGGCAAGCGCCCTCCCACTTCGCGCCTTGCGGCTGCTCCTGCTCCGGGGAATGCAGTTCAGGTATCTTTGCCAAAACATTCACCTTCGCAGGTGGATAGCGAGAACGTGGC
>JAYWDL010000189.1:0-5509 GCA_043779865.1 Polaromonas sp. | reverse complement strand
CCGGCATGGCTGCTTTGCAGGACGGGTTTTGCAAGGGGGTACATGGTCAATCTCCTTCAGGGTTTTCATGATCCTGGTTTGCGCGGCGCGGCATGCCTGATTATTAATGCATTGTGCGTTCAGTACCATCCGACAGCTTTTTGTTCTTCTTGTCCTACACCTACTTCATACGCTGCCGCACATGCGCATCTCGTCGCGGCTCTTAAAGTCAAGTCCTCTGCCGGATCGGGATCGCCAGCGCATCATGTTCCAGTGGTTTGCGTAGGCAAAGCGATCCAGGATTTTTCCGGAATTCATTAATTTTTTGAAGGACACATGATGGAAAACTCGACCCCGAAGCCCGGCAATGGCTCTCCTGATAACGCCAATGCCGTTCAACGCGGCGTGGACTCGGCAGGCTCGGCGCTGCACAGCACGATTGACATGGTCGTTGACCCAGCCCGCAACACCGTGAACCGTGTATCCACTGCAGCGCATGAAACCGTGGACAAACTCGCCAGCGAGGCTACCCATGTAGCCGACCGCTTTTCCGACCAGGCCCGCTGGGTGTCCGAAGCCCCGAGTCATGCGGTTGACTGTACAAAGTCCTGGATTCAGGACAAGCCGCTTGAAGCGGTTGGCATGGCGCTGGTTTTTGGCTTTATCGTAGGACGATTGACAGCTCATTGAACTCCCCGTGAAGTTCGAGCATGAAGGTGTCAAAACCGCCAGAGGGCGGTTTTTTCTTGACTCATGAAGTGACAGACTTCGCTTCCTGAATGGTTTTTTATGGCCACCAGCCTGCTTGCCCTGATTGATGACATCACCAGCGTACTGGACGATGTGGCTTTGCTCTCCAAAGTAGCTGCCAAAAAGACTGCCGGTGTACTGGGTGATGATCTGGCGCTCAATGCCCAGCAGGTTTCTGGCGTGAAAGCCGAGCGGGAATTGCCGGTAGTCTGGGCCGTGGCCAAGGGCTCGTTCATCAACAAGGCGATTCTGGTGCCTGCCGCCCTGGCCATCAGCGCTTTTGCCCCATGGGGTGTCACGCCGCTCCTGATGGTGGGCGGCGCGTTCCTTTGCTATGAGGGTTTTGAAAAGCTGGCCCACAAATTCATGCACAGCGCGGCCGAGCAGGTGGCCGAGCGGGAGGCGCTGACGAGCGCGCTGGCTGACCCGGTAGTCGATCTGCTGGCATTTGAAAAAACCAAAATCAAGGGGGCCATTCGCACCGACTTTATTTTGTCAGCGGAAATAGTCGCCATCACGCTGGGAACGGTGCAAAGCAACCCTTTCATGACGCAGCTTGCGGTGCTCAGCGGTATTGCCCTGAGCATGACGGTGGGCGTCTATGGGCTGGTGGCTGGCATTGTCAAGCTCGATGACGGCGGGCTGTACCTGAGCGAGCGCGCCGGTGCCAGTGCCTGGAATGGTTTTCAGCGAAGCGTGGGGCAAGCCATCCTGTACGCGGCTCCATGGTTGATGAAGGGGCTTTCAGTGGCAGGTACGGCAGCCATGTTCCTGGTTGGCGGTGGCATTCTTGTGCATGGCATGACGCCGCTGAATCACGTCATTGAGGCAGTGGCGCAGCGGGCAGGTGCCGTAGACGGAATTGGCAATGTGCTGGCCATCGCCGCGCCCTTAACTCTGGATGCCATAGTGGGCTTGCTGGCCGGAGCGCTGGTCCTGGCAGCGGTGACTTTTTCCAGGAATGCTTTAGCCAGACGTTGAAATCACGGGTTGAATGGTCAAGCAGGACACTGAGGCTACTCGCCGCCGTTCAATACGCTTCATCAAAGCGGTAAGCGCATTCTGGCTGATCCCGGGCCCGGCACTGCAAACTTTCCCGCAATTGCTGAAACGAGGGCCACACATGCGCTTCGCCATCCGGGGTGACGCAAACTTTGTGAAGATCTGCGCTTTTACAGGGGTGCTCAAAAGAATTTTTCATCAAGGAAAAACCCGGTTTCTGTTTCATGCTCATGCTTACTCTCCTGACCGTCAGGTCTTTCCAGAGTTAGTATCCTGGCCTTCGTTACCGCCATCCGCAAAGGGTTGGTTGTTTACCGAAAAAGGTCAGTGTCCCTTTTCTTCAGGAGCAGCCGGCCTGGTCGCTTCCCGGGCACGTTGCTCAATGGCTTTGCGGCTGTCTTCGTTTGGGGGAGGGGCGTTAAATCTGGAAATATGGGTATGGTAGTGTCTCCATAACGTGGGATTTCAGCCTAATGGGTGTCAATGGCAGCGCTTGTAGTCTTTTGGTGACGCTGAATGTAGGAAGGCTTGCGCTGCCTGCCTCAGACAATGCCAAACAGCGCTGAAAACTCGACACCTGAACCTCACTACTGCCTTCCTGCCCAGCCACAGGTTGAATCAACGCAGTTCTGCCCTCGTTTACTTACGTTTGTTTCCCTTTATTGCCTTCAGGAGTTGTTTTGCAAAATTCTGATGCTACTTTCGCCAACATTGATTTTTCAGCCACCTCCGAGCAGGTAGCGCGCCTGCTGATAGGCGTGCGTGTGCTGGTCAATGGCGTAGGCGGTCGTATCGTCGAGACTGAAGCCTATGACCGGGAAGACCCGGCGTCGCACAGCTTTACCGGCCCCAGCCCGCGCAATGCGGCCATGTTTGGCCCGCCTGGCTGCGTTTATGTGTACCGCTCTTACGGCATTCACTGGTGCATCAATTTTGTCTGCCGCGAAGCCGGGCATGGCGCGGGAGTGTTGATACGCGCTCTGGAGCCGACCGACGGACTGGACCTGATGCGCGCCCGGCGGGGGCTGGACGATATACGTCTGCTTTGCGCCGGTCCGGGCCGGGTGGGGCAGGCGCTGGGCATAGACCACAGCTATAACGGCATGCGACTGGATCGGCCGCCGTTCGAGCTTTTCGCGCCAGAACCGGCGCCGGACCGTGCCGTAGTAGTCGGTCTGCGTGTAGGTATTTCAAAAGCCGTTCATCAGCCGTGGCGGTTTGGACTGGCGGGGTCGCGGTTCCTGAGCCGGCCGTTTCGCTAGATTGCTATTAATTTAATAGCTGTCAGTTCATGTACCGCCTGCGCAGAGGGGATATTTTGTTCATAAATTGGGCGATTTCCACGGCTGCTGTTCAAGGGCTGCGTCCTGCCATCTGTTAAAACAGGCGGATTCTTTTTAGGTGTTTTCCCTTGCCGATGTCCACTTCCTTTCCCGTTTCCCCTGTTGAAGCTGCCGCCAGCCCAACCCCTGCCCCTACTATCTGCTGGACGGAGAAGGGCGAGGCCCACTCAGCGCGCTGGCGTTCCGAACGCGGCGCATTGCCGCCAAAACGCGTGGTACTGGCCGATGACACAACGTCGGCCGACACAGCTTACCGGCTGGCCTGCGAAGGCACCGCCTTGCTCTGGCGGGGTGATTTTCAGAATGCCAGGCAACTGCTGCAAGCGCTGGCCCGGCGGATTGACAAGCCGCCCAAAGCCTCCAAACAGGCCAAAGTCGAGCGTAAAAAAGCCGCCGAGGCAGCCGCCTCTGGCGTGCCCGCCGGGCAAGCCTTTCACCTCTACCGCCAGGCCCAGTCGCAGCGCGCACGGGTTTTGGGCATGGTGCTGATTGAGTTCAGCGCCGATTACAGCATCGCACTTCGCCGTGCGCCTGATGCGAAGCAGGCCTGCACCGAGGCCTGGGGGCCTGCCGAAGAGGCGGCGGGGGCTTGTGTTGCCTCGCTGCGCGAGTTGCTGGGCGTGATCAGCGCGCACGAGTGGCGTAAAAAAGGCGTTGAAATTGCTGCCCTGGGCAAGCCGCCCAACAACCGCATTCACCCGCACTACGGCGTGTTTTCGCCCGTGCGGGGCGAGTATGTGGACCTGGTGGCCAACGCCCCAATGCCCGCCACCCGGTCCTCGAAATTTGTCGCCTTTGACATCGGCACGGGCACGGGCGTGTTGTCGGCCGTGCTGGCCATGAAGGGCATTGACCAGGTCGTGGCCACCGACCAGGATCCACGTGCGCTGGCCTGCGCGCGCGAAAACCTTCAGCGGCTGCGCTTGCCGAACCCGGTCAAGGTAATGCAGGCCGATCTGTTTCCCGAGGGGCTGGCTTCAGTCATTGTCTGCAACCCGCCGTGGCTGCCGGCGCGCCCCGGCTCACCGCTGGAAGGCGCGGTGTACGACGAGGGCAGCCGCATGCTGCTGGGGTTTTTAAAAGGCCTGGCCGCGCACCTGGCGCCGGGCGGCGAGGGCTGGCTCATCCTGTCTGATTTTGCCGAGCACCTGGGCCTGCGCTCGCGTTCGGAGTTGCTGGCGGCCATTGAAGCCGGCGGCCTGAAGGTGCTGGGCAGAATTGACGCCACGCCGGATCATCCCAAGGTGGCCGATGAGAGCGACCCGCTGCATGCGGCGCGCGCCGCTGAGCTCACCTCACTCTGGCGCCTGGGCGCCATCTAGTCCGCCCCGCTCATGACGATACTGCTCGCGCCCATGGAGGGTCTGCTGGACTTCGTCTTGCGCGACATCCTGACGCGGGTCGGCGGCATTGACCGCTGCGTGTCCGAGTTCATCCGCATCACCGACCAGCTGCTGCCCGAACGCGTGTTTACCCGCATCGTGCCCGAGCTGCACACCGGCGGCCGCACGCTGGCCGGCGTGCCGGTGCGCGCCCAGTTGCTGGGCTCCGATGCGGCCTGCCTGGCTGAAAATGCCGCCCGGCTGGCCGGACTGGGCCCGGCCGGCATTGACCTGAACTTCGGCTGCCCGGCAAAAATAGTGAACCGCCATGGGGGCGGTGCCTCACTGCTGGAGGAGCCCGAGACCATTGCCGCCATCGTGGCGGCGGTGCGCCGCGCCGTGCCGGCGGGCATGCCGGTGTCGGCCAAGATGCGCCTGGGCTACCACGACGCTTCGCGCGCGGTGGAGTGCGCGCTGGCGATTGCCGGCGGCGGCGCCGACGAGCTGGTGGTGCACGCGCGCACCAAGGCGCAGGCCTACCGCCCGCCCGCCTACTGGGAGCGCATTGCCGACATCCGCGCCGCCGTGAAAATTCCGGTGGTCGCCAACGGCGAAATCTGGACGCTGGACGACGCCCGCCGCTGCCGCGAGGCCTCGGGTTGCGACATGCTGATGCTCGGCCGTGGCGTGGTGACCGACCCTGGCCTGGGGCTGGCCATCAAGGCCGACCGGGACCGAGTTGCTGTGCAGCCGGCGGGCGTCAGCTGGCCTGAGCTGGTGCCGCTGCTGGCCGAGTTCTGGCAGATTGTCTGCACCCGGCTGGAAGCGCGCTCGCGTGCCGGGCGGCTCAAGCAATGGCTGAATTTTCTGCGCCGCCGTTTCCCGGAGGCGGAAACCGCCTACCAGCAGCTCAGGACGATCAATGACCCGGCGCTGATTGATGGCTGGCTGGCTGCTGTGGTGCGGGTGCAGCCGGCATCGCCTTTTGCGGAGCCGGTCGCCGTGCTGGCCGCCGGGTAACGGCCGCCAAATCATGCAAAATCGATACCCAGGACCGAAGCCACTTCACCTCCTCCCTTGCCAGACCGTCTTTCAATAGACGCGCGCAGTCCC
>JAYWDL010000188.1:0-5518 GCA_043779865.1 Polaromonas sp. | reverse complement strand
TCGTGCGAACGAGGTATTCTTTGCCATCGACAGTTTTCCAGACCATTCCACCGCGTAGCTGAAGTGCATTTTTGCGGGTTCGTTCAAGTTCAACAAAGACGGATCTGGCGTCGATGTACTGCCGCGCCGCATCGGGGTCGATTTCTACGTTTTCCAAGTTAAATGTCATTATTGAATTTTACTTGGAAATACGGCTTAATTCGATGACGGCACCAACAGCCCGATGTCAATGAGAACGACAAGCGTGACCGCAACCCCCTCGCCGCCCCTACCTTGCAGCGCTTTTGGCGCATGGTGGCCAACAGCATGGGCATCAGCGTGCCCACGGTGGGGCGCTACCTGGACTTGCTAGAGGCCGCCCGCATGTTGCGCCGCTGGCAGCCCATGCGTATCAACCTGAATAAACGCCTGGTCAAAACACCCAAAACCTACCGCCCACCATCGCAGCGGCGCGATGGGCGTGATGGGCGTGATGGGCGTGATGAGCATGGCTTTGCTGATATGACGCATAATTAAATTAGTAGTTTAAATATACCCAACATGTACCACCGCCTTTGCACAGACCGCCTGACGCATCTTGCCCAGCAATTCCCTGCCGTACTGATTTTGGGCGCGCGACAGGTTGGCAAGACCACTTTGGCAAAGCAGGCTTTTTCAGGCTTCACTTATCTGGACCTGGAAGACAGCGCCACCCAGGCCCTGTTTGCTGAAGACCCACGTTTTCAGCTGGATGCCCGCTCTGACAAGGGGCTGATTTTGGACGAGGCGCAGCGCTTGCCCACCCTGTTTGACGCATTGCGCGGGGCCATCGATGCCAGCCGCCATCGCATGGGCCGCTTTGTCATGTTGGGCTCGGCCCAACCCAGCTTGGTGCGGCAGGTGGCAGAGAGCCTGGCCGGGCGCGTGGGCATTCTTGAACTCGCACCATTGACGTTGCAGGAAACCAGCACCGGCGATACGCCGATCACCGACTACCGCCCAGTGTGGCTCTCGGGTGGCTACCCAGACGCACTGGCGGCGGCGGGGCGCGGCGGGCACTTTCGGGATTGGTGGGAGGCCTACCTGCGCACCTATGTGGAGCGCGACCTGCCCACCATGGGCGTGAGTGCCGACCCCATCGTGATGCGCAAGCTGCTCACCATGCTGGCCCATGCGCAAGGCGGGCTGGCCAACCTGAGCCAGTTTGCCGCTGCCCTGGGGCTGTCGCAGCCCACCGTGGCGCGCTATGTGGACATCTTGGAGCAAAGCTTCTTGCTGCGGCGCTTGCCCCCGTACTTTCGCAACATTGGCAAGCGCCTGGTGAAAGCGCCCAAGCTGTACCTGCGCGATACCGGCTTGCTACACCACCTGTTGAACATTGACTCGCTGGACGCGCTGGGCAGCCACCCGATCCGCGGGGCGAGCTGGGAAACCTTTGTGCTGGAAGACCTGCTGCGCCGCGAGGCCGTAGCCTACCCGCACAGCGTGCCGCATTTTTGGCGCACGGCGGGCGGGGCCGAGGTCGATTTGCTGCTGGTGCGCGGCGCCCAGGTGCATGCTGTCGAGGTGAAAACCGCCAGGGCCAGCTCAGCGTATCTGGCCCGAGGCCTGCGCGCCATCATGGAAGACACCGGCGCAACCAGTGCAACCATCCTTGACCAAGGCCCGGGAACCGACCCCCTGGCACCCGGTGTGGTGCGCCGTGGGTTTGCTGAGTCCAGCCACTGGCTACCGGCGGCGTAGCCAAGCTGGGTTATTCATGGGAACGCTTTGTGCTGGAGCACATCAGCCAAACCATCTGCTTTGAGATCAAGTCGCATCTGCGCTCAAGGTCACACAAGGCTCTCGCAACGCCGTGCAAAACTTAAAACCCACCGCCACAATCATCGTCACGCACGTGGACAAAAGCTACGCGTTTTCAGAGCAGTTGGAGGTGATTGTGCTTGCGGATATTACGAGTGCGCTGCAAGGTTAGGCTACCGTCTTAATTGCAGGTGCGTTGGCACATTTGAATACAGACGCCACGGTTACTACTATCACTGCATCTGGCCTCACAGCTACGCACCTGCGAGAAACACGCAGCACGCCCAGACGAATTGCGGTCAGCATCGCGCTGGGCGTTGGCGGCGCGTTCGCTGGCAGCGGCTGCATCACGTGTAGCGCTCGCCTGTCGCTGACTACGATCCATTGCGTTTAATTGATCTGCGGCTTTCACAGCGAAATCGCTGGATGAGAATTTTTCAACAATCAGTTCATACAACTCATCGGCACTAAAACTAACACCATTTACATCAGCGCTGCCGCTGCGCTGCGCTTTACCTGCTTGAAGGTACAAAGATTGAGCTCCACCAGCGACGAGTTTTTTAAGTGCGGCAGTGCGGGCGGCTTCGGCGCGTTTTCGCTCAATTTCTTGTCGCCCCGCTACAGCTTTTTCTTCCGCCTCACGATGCTCGCGATCAACTTTTTGCGCAGCTCGCATAGCTAGCTGCTCGGCCTCTAAGGACACTCTGCATAACTCCTTCAATAGTGTGCTTGACGTAAGCCCCGTCTGAGAAAATCCAGTGCATGAAGCAAACAGCCTTGGCCCTCAATCTCAGCGTGAAGAAAACTCGCAAACGTGAGCTGCTGGAGCAGATGGAGAAAGTGGTGCCTTGGGCCGCGCTGGTCGAATGCATTGCACCGTTCTACCCGGAAGGCAAAACCGGGCGGCCACCGTTTTCCTTGCAAACCATGTTGCGCATCCATTTCATGCAGCAATGGTTCACATTGTCTGACCCCGCCATGGAGGAGGCCTTCTTCGACACGCCGGTGTACCGCGAGTTCGCCGGGCTCGATGAATTTTCGCGTATGCCAGATGAGTCAACCATCCTGCGGTTTCGCCACCGGTTGGAAAAATACAAACTCGCAGAGCAAATACTGATCATCGTTAATGAGCAACTGAGCGAGCGCGGCTTGCTGTTGAAGGTGGGAACGGCAATCGACGCCACCCTCATCCCAGCGCCGTGTTCGACCAAGAACAAAGACAAGGCACGCGACCCCGAGATGCACTCCAGCAAGAAGGGCAATCAGTGGTACTTTGGCATGAAAGCCCAGTGCGGAGAAAATTGATGGGAGCGCAGGCATGTAGACCTTTGCCGCAGGCGGCCTCAAGTGCAGTGGTTGCACTGATTTATCACCGAGTCCAACTGGGATGCCAAAGCGATCACGGCCCGGCATTCAGGCGCTGCTGGCCGCCAAGTGCGCCGCCATAGCGGCCAAATGGCGTGCCGATGGCGTCGCAAACGAAGGCTTGATGCATGATTTTCCCCTGCAATGGCGGGTGGATTCAGGCCTGGATGGGCAAGGCCAGCAGACGCTCGAGTTCGGCAAGCTCCAGCCCTGCGACCTTGTCGATGAGTTTCAAGCCCTGCGGCGTGCATTCGAGCGTCGCCAGCTCCGAATAGATACGCTTGACGCACGCAATGCCGGTGAGCGGGTAGGTGCACTCGCGCACCACCTTGCTGTCGCCTTTTTTGGTCAGCAGGTCCATCATCACCCAGGTTTGCTTGGCGCCGATGGCCAGGTCCATCGCGCCGCCGACGGCCGGAATCGAGCCGGGCTCGCCGGTGCTCCAGTTGGCCAGGTCCCCCGTGGCCGAGACCTGAAAGGCGCCCAGCACGCAAATATCGAGATGGCCGCCGCGCATCATGGCAAAACTGTCGGCGTGGTGAAAATACGAGCCGCCCGGCAGCAGCGTGACGGGCTGCTTGCCGGCGTTGATCAGGTCGAAGTCTTCCTGTTCTGGCGCAGGGGCCGGGCCCATGCCCAGGATGCCGTTTTCGCTGTGCAGGACCACCTCGATTCCGCGGGGAAGGTGGTTAGCCACCTGGGTCGGCATACCAATGCCCAGGTTGACGTAAGCGCCGTCGTGAATGTCTTGAGCAACGCGCTGGGCCAGCTCGTCTTTGGTGCGTTTGGTGTAGCTGCTCATGGGGTAATTTCTCCTGCTCCGCGGCTTAGGCGGCTTGCTTGAAACCACCGCCTTGGGTGGCGACGTGCTCAATTCTGACGATCTTGGACACATGGATGCCCGGCGTGACGATGGTTTCGGGGTCCAGCGCGCCCAACTCGACAATCTGGTGCACGGTGGCGATGGTGCGCTTGGCGGCGCAGGCCATCACAGGGCCGAAGTTGCGGGCCGCCTTGCGGTAGACCAGGTTGCCCCAGCGGTCGCCGCTTTCGGCCTTGATCAGCGCCACGTCGCCGGAAATGGGGTATTCCAATACATACGACTTGCCGTCGATGACGCGGGTTTCCTTCGGCGTGCCGTCGGCCTGCCTGGCCAGTTCGGTGCCAAAGCCGGTGGGCGTGAAAAAAGCGCCCACCCCGGCGCCGGCGGCGCGCAGGCGCTCGGCCAGGTTGCCCTGCGGCACCAGTTCGAGTTCGATCTGCCCGCCGCGGTACAGCGCGTCGAACACATGGCTGTCGGCCTGGCGCGGAAAGCTGCAGATGATTTTGCGAACGCGCCCGGCTTTGAGCAGCGCGGCCAGCCCTGTGTCGCCGTTGCCGGCATTGTTGTTGACCACCGTCAGGTCGCGCGCGCCCTGCTCGATCAAGCCGTCAATGAGTTCGTTGGGTATGCCGGCGGTGCCGAAACCGCCGATCAGCACGGTGGCCCAGTCCTGGATACCCGACAATGCCTCGGCAACCGAGACGGCGATTTCTATAGACTCCTTGAATTGGGGAACCAGCATGGATCTATTCGGCAACTGTCTGGGCTTGGGTGCAGTGCTGAAAATGGCCAACGCTCAATTGTTCGAATTGCGGTGAATTAACGCTCAATTTCACGCCTCATTTCCTGCGAACTTCCGCCACTGCGTGACGACCACGCTCTTCGAGCGAGGCGGGCTTCAAAGGAGGAACCCAGCGGGTTTTCCATCGTTGTCGAAGGCCGCCATGGTGAAGAAACGGCTGTTGATATGGCGGATCACCCTGGCCTGGTGTCGTCGGCAATCATTTTGATGCCAACTTCCATTGATCAATTTCAGGTGTTGTTTATTGACGCGAGAAGGTAACCGACTTGCCAACATGGATGGGTTGGCGAACCATGATTTGGTCAACGCTCACACGATGGCGTCGGACAGCAGGGCTTCAAATGCCGCGCTGTCGCCCGCCAGCATGGCGTCACGGCCAAGCTGCTCCCGGTGCAGTACGGCATCAGAAGTGCTCCTCAGTCAAGCTTGACGCCGGCTTTGCGCACCACTTCCCCCCATTGGGCGGAGTCAGCTTTGATGAAGGCGGCAAATTCAGCCGGTGTGGTGGCCTTGAGTTCGCCGCCGTACTGTCGCCATTTCTCGGCCAGCTGCGGATTTTGGGCGGCTTTTTGCATCGCCGCGCTGAGTTTTTCGACAATCGCCTTGGGTGTTCCTGCCGGAGCCAGTATGCCTTGCCACGCCATGGGGGCGTAGTCCGCAATGCCGGCCTCGGCAAAGGTCGGCACATCCGGAAAGGCCGGGTGACGCGTTTTCCCGGTCAGCGCCAGCAGCTTGAGCTTGCCCGC